>NZ_JALDVV010000001.1:0-300000 GCF_023110375.1 Streptococcus mitis
ATGGGACTTTTTTTCTACAACAAAATAGGCTCCATAATATCCATAGGGGATTTACCCACTACAAATATTATAGAGCCGAAATTTGCTGATGAAAAAGCCAAATCCAATGCTGATTATCAGAAGAACTTAGACCGTCATATTCAAGACTAATCAAATCTCCTCTTTTGAGGAGATTTTTTATGTCGCAGTCTCCATGTAAGCACTTTAAAAAAGAGTTATTTTGGCCTAAAAATGGTATAATGAAAGGACGACAGAAAGGAATTATATATGGAACAAAAAGAGAAACATTTTAGCCTATCTTGGTTTTTCAAGTGGTTTTTGGATAACAAGGCCATTACGGTATTTTTGGTAACCTTATTATTGGGACTCAATCTGTTTATTTTAAGTAAGATTAGTTTTTTATTTTCACCTGTTTTAGACTTTTTGGCAGTCGTGATGTTGCCAGTTATTCTATCTGGTTTGCTATATTATTTATTAAATCCTATTGTTGATTGGATGGAGAAGCATAAGGTTAATCGTGTTATAGCTATCACTATTGTCTTTGTCATCATCGCTCTTTTTATCATTTGGGGCTTGGCAGTAGCGATTCCAAATCTGCAACGTCAAGTTTTAACATTTGCAAGAAATGTACCAATCTATCTCGAAGATGCTGACAGGGTTATTGACGATTTGGTAACCAAGCGTTTACCAGATGATTTTAGACCTCAGTTAGAACAAGTTTTGACCAACTTCTCAAGTCAGGCTACAGTTTGGGCAAGTAAGGTTTCATCTCAGGCAGTCAACTGGGTGAGCGCCTTTATTAGCGGGGCTTCTCAAGTGATTGTTGCCTTGATTATCGTTCCTTTCATGCTCTTTTATCTTTTGCGTGATGGAAAAGGCCTACGTCACTATTTGACCCAATTCATCCCAACGAAATTGAAAGAACCTGTTGGACAAGTTTTATCAGATGTGAATCAGCAGTTGTCTAATTATGTTAGAGGACAAGTAACAGTGGCTATTATTGTTGCGGTAATGTTTATGATCTTCTTCAAGATCATTGGTCTACGCTATGCAGTTACGTTGGGGGTTACTGCTGGTATTTTAAATCTGGTTCCTTATTTGGGTAGCTTCTTAGCTATGCTTCCTGCCCTAGTATTGGGCTTGATTGCTGGGCCAGTTATGCTTTTGAAAGTAGTGATTGTCTTTATCGTAGAACAAACTATTGAAGGTCGTTTTGTCTCTCCATTGATTTTGGGAAGTCAATTAAACATCCATCCTATTAATGTTCTCTTTGTTTTGTTAACTTCAGGATCCATGTTTGGTATCTGGGGAGTCTTGCTCGGTATTCCGGTTTATGCCTCTGCTAAGGTTGTTATTTCAGCGATTTTTGAATGGTATAAGGTAGTCAGTGGTCTATATGAACTAGAGGGAGAGGAAGTAAAGAGTGAACAATAGTCAACAGATGTTACAGGCTTTGGAAGAGCAAGATTTAGTTAAGGCAGAGCATTATTTCGTCAAAGCTTTAGAAAATGATCCAAGTGAGCTTCTTTATGAATTAGCGACTTATCTAGAAGGGATTGGTTTCTATCCTCAAGCCAAGGAAATTTACCTGAAAATTGTAGAGGATTTCCCAGAGGTTCATCTTAATCTAGCAGCTATTGCTAGCGAGGATGGTCAAATCGAAGAAGCCTTTGCTTATCTTGAGGAAATCCAAGCTGACAGTGACTGGTATATTTCGGCTTTGGCTCTGAAGGCAGACCTTTACCAGTTGGAAGGTTTGACAGATGTGGCGCGTGAGAAATTATTGGAGGCCTTGACTTACTCAGAAGATCCTCTCTTGATATTGGGCTTAGCAGAGTTGGATAGTGAGTTGGAAAATTACCAAGAGGCCATTCAAGGCTATGCCCAGTTAGATAATCGTACTATTTATGAGCAAACAGGCATTTCTACCTATCAACGAATTGGCTTTGCCTATGCTCAGTTAGGGAAATTTGAAACAGCTGTAGAGTTTTTAGAAAAAGCCCTGGAGTTAGAATACGATGACCTAACGGCTTTTGAGTTGGCCAGTCTTTACTTTGATCAAGAAGAATATCAAAAGGCCGTCCTCTACTTTAAGCAGCTTGATACTATATCACCTGACTTTGAGGGATATGAGTATGGTTACAGTCAGGCCTTACATAAGGAACATCAAGTTCAAGAAGCCCTGTGTATCGCCAAGCAAGGCTTGGAGAAAAATCCTTTTGAAACAAGACTCTTGTTAGCAGCTTCACAATTTTCTTATGAATTGCATGATGCTAGTGGTGCAGAAAATTACCTCCTTACTGCTAAAGGAGATGCTGAGGATACGGAAGAAATCTTACTCCGTCTAGCAACTATTTATCTGGAGCAGGAGCGTTATGAGGATATTCTAGACTTGCAAAGTGAGGAGCCAGAAAATCTCTTGACCAAGTGGATGATTGCTCGTTCCTATCAAGAAATGGACGATTTGGATACTGCCTATGAGCTGTACCAAGAGTTGGCAGGAGATTTAAAGGACAATCCAGAGTTTCTGGAACACTATATCTATCTCTTGCGTGAATTGGGCTACTTTGAGGAAGCAAAAGTCAATGCTCAAGCTTACTTAAAACTGGTTCCAGATGATGTGCAAATGCAAGAATTGTTTGAGACATTGTAAGAATATATTTTTAAAACTGTATCTTATCATTTTTGATAGATATAGTTTTTCTTTTTAAAGAGAATTTTTTTACAAAAATTCTTGGTTATTTTGTTTATTTATGCTATAATAGGAACAATTATTTTAAGGAGGTGCAGTATGTCTTATTTGTTTGAGATATTACCGAGTTTATTGAGTGGTGCAAGCATGACTTTGCAGGTTTTTGCACTGGTCTTGATTTTTTCTATTCCCTTGGGCGTTTTGATTGCCTTTGCCTTGCAAGTCCATTGGAAGCCCCTCCATCATCTGATTAATATTTATATTTGGATTATGCGGGGAACACCCTTGCTCTTGCAATTAATCTTTATCTATTATGTGCTGCCAAGTATTGGGATTCGTTTGGACCGTCTTCCTGCGGCTATCATTGCTTTTGTTCTCAATTATGCAGCTTACTTTGCTGAAATCTTCCGTGGAGGAATTGATATCATTCCTAAAGGTCAATATGAGGCCGCCAAGGTCTTGAAGTTTAATTCTTTTGACACAGTGCGCTATATTATTTTGCCTCAGGTGACCAAGATTGTTCTTCCCAGTGTCTTTAACGAAGTTATGAGTTTGGTCAAGGATACCTCTCTGGTCTATGCTCTAGGCATTTCAGACCTTATCTTGGCGAGTCGAACAGCTGCCAACCGTGATGCTAGTCTGGTCCCAATGTTCTTGGCAGGAGCCATTTACTTGATTTTGATTGGTATTGTGACCATTCTTGCCAAAAAGGTTGAGAAGAAGTACAGTTACTATAGATAGGAGGCTGCCATGTTAGAATTACGAAATATCAATAAAGTCTTTGGTGAAAAGCAAATTTTATCCAATTTCAGTCTAAAAATTCCTGAAAAGCAAATCCTAGCTATCGTTGGGCCTTCTGGTGGAGGTAAGACAACCCTCTTACGTATGCTTGCGGGTCTTGAAACCATTGATTCAGGGCAAATCTTTTATAATGGAGAATCTTTAGAACTGGATGAACTAGAGAAGCGGAATTTACTGGGATTTGTATTCCAAGATTTTCAACTTTTTCCTCATTTATCAGTTCTAGATAATTTGACCTTATCGCCCGTAAAAACCATGGGAATGAAGCAGCAAGAGGCTGAGAAGAAGGCGTGTGGGCTCCTGGAACAGTTGGGACTGGCAGGGCACGCAGATGCCTATCCTTTCTCACTATCTGGTGGGCAAAAGCAAAGGGTGGCCTTGGCGCGTGCTATGATGATTGACCCAGAAATCATTGGTTACGATGAACCAACTTCTGCACTTGATCCAGAATTGCGCTTGGAAGTGGAAAAACTTATCTTACAAAATAGGGAACTTGGAATGACGCAGATTGTGGTTACTCATGATTTACAATTCGCTGAAAACATCGCAGATCAGATTCTCAAGGTTGAGCCCAAGTAGGAGGTGCCGATGACTAATAAGAAAATTGCTTTAGTATTGGTTTCTATCCTGACTCTTTTTTTAACAGCTTGTATTCAAAAGGCTAGTAATCCAAAGCAGGATAACTGGGATAAATATCAAGAGCAGGGGAGTATAACCATTGGTTTTGATAATACCTTTGTACCCATGGGTTTTGAAGAAAAGAATGGCCAATATACGGGCTTTGATATTGACTTAGCACAAGCTGTCTCTGAAAAATTAGGTTTTAAGGTTCAATTTCAACCAATCGACTGGGATATGAAGGAGACAGAACTGCAAAACGGAACCATAGATGCCATCTGGAATGGCTATTCTGCCACTGATGAACGCCGAGAGAAGGTTGCCTTTAGCATTCCATATATGGAAAATCAGCAAGTTCTGGTTGCGAAGAAAAGCCAGCAAATTCATTCAGTAGAGGATATGAAGGATAAGACCTTGGGAGCCCAAGCCGGTTCCTCTGGTTATTTAGACTTTGAAGCCCAGCCAGATTTACTGAAAAATCGTGTCAAAGACCAGAAGGCTAATCAGTACCAGAGTTTTAATGAGGCCTTGATTGATTTGAAAAATTACCGAATTGATGCCTTGTTGATTGACCGAGTGTATGCTAATTACTATCTCCAGTCTGAGGGTAAATTAAATGACTACAATGTCTTTTCAGCAGGATTTGAAAGTGAATCCTTTGCGGTCGGAGTTAGACCAGCTGATAAAAGATTATTAACAGTATTAAACCAGGCCTTTATCGAACTATACCAAGAAGGAAAGTTCCAGGAAATCAGCCAAAAATGGTTTGGAGAAGATGTAGCAACTAAAGAAGTGAAAAGTAGAGATTGAGTTTTTACTCAGTCTCTTTTTGCATCAAAAAATCCCCTGGCAAGTACCAGAGGATAAGAATTTATTTCATTGTTGGGAAGAGCAATACATCACGGATAGTGGTTGTATCAGTTAGGAGCATGCAGAGACGGTCGATACCGATTCCCAAACCACCTGTTGGAGGCATACCGTATTCAAGGGCTTCAATGTAGTCGTAGTCAATACCAGTTGCTTCATCATCACCAAGTTCTTTAGCTTTAGCTTGGGCTTCGAAACGGCTAAGCTGATCGATTGGGTCGTTCAACTCGGTAAAGGCATTACCGTATTCTTTGGTCATGATGAAGAGCTCAAAACGGTCAGTAAAGCGGTCGTCTTCAGGATTTTTCTTAGCGAGTGGAGACACAGCTACTGGATGACCATAGACAAACGTTGGTTGAATCAAGGTTTCTTCAACGAACTCTTCAAAGAAGGCGTTGATAATGTGACCAACTTCAGTGTAATGTTTCTCAACTGGAACTTTCTTCTCAGCAGCGATAGCTTTAGCTTCCTCGAAAGTCATATCTTGCCAGAAGTCTACACCAGTAATTTCCTTGATAGCATCTACCATGTGAACACGTTTAAATGGTTCGTTGATTTTGATTTCAGTTCCTTGATAGTTTACTGGACCATCACCCTTAACTGCCTTAGCAGCGTGTTGGATAATAGCTTCCGTCAAGTCCATGATATCTTGAAAGTCAGCATAAGCTTGGTAAACTTCGATAGAAGTAAATTCAGGGTTATGAGTGGCATCCATTCCTTCGTTACGGAAGATACGGCCAATTTCATAGACACGCTCCATACCCCCAACGATAAGGCGTTTCAAGTGAAGCTCAGTCGCGATACGAAGCACCATGTCAATGTTTTGGGCATTGTGGTGAGTGATAAATGGACGGGCAGCAGCACCACCAGCTTCGTTGTGAAGAACAGGTGTTTCGACTTCAAGGAAACCTTTTTGATCAAGGTAACGACGGATTTCAGAGATGATTTTTGAACGAGTGACAAAGCGTTCAAAGCTTTCACGGTTAGAAATCAAGTCAAGGTAACGTTTACGGTAAATTGTTTCAACGTCTGTCAAACCGTGGAATTTCTCAGGGAGTGGGCGAAGTGCTTTAGACAAGTGAGTGATGTGAGTAGCTTTGATAGAGAGTTCTCCCATATCGGTACGCATCACTTCACCTTCGACACCAAGGAAGTCACCAAGGTCTGCTTTTTTGAAGATTTCATAGTTTTCTTCACCGACAGCATCCTTACGAACGTAAATCTGGATTTGACCTTCGCGGTCTTGAAGGTGGGCAAAACCTACTTTACCTTTACCACGTTTGGTTACCAAGCGTCCTGCGATAGTAGCTGTTTCGTTTTTATCGTGTAATTGTTCTTTATCGAGGTCGGCAAATTTATCTTTTAATTCTTGTGAATTTGCAGTGCGTTCAAAACGTTTTCCGAAAGGATCAATTCCTTGTTCACGGAGTGCAGCCATTTTTTCACGGCGAACGATCTGCTGGTCATTTAGTTCTTCCATATGTTCTGTTGACATGGGATCCTCCTAGTTTTACTCAAAATTGAATACGATGAGTCATTTTTTGCGATACTCCCATTTTATCATAAATAAGCAAGAAATTCACGGATAATCTTTAAAAACTAAAAAGAACTTGACGCTAAAATCAAGTTCTGTTATTGATAGGAAGTATCATTCCAAGTATCGAGAGTAAATGTTTCAAAATCATGGGTTTCTAGAATGGTTAGGCTGGCATTTGCTAGACCGCCATCTTTACGAAGAAGAGGCTCTTTATAACCTAGAAGAGTACGAAGACTAGCAGTAAGATTAGCGCCGTGGCCGACAATTAGAATACACTCAGCTGGACTATCTTTTAATGATTTGATAAATTGGATGGTCCGTTGTGTGGTGCTATAGAGGGATTCGGCTCCAAACATTTTTGTGTCAAACTTAGCTAGATTAGAACGAAAGGCTTGGATTTGTTGGGGATAAATAGATTCCAAGGTTGCAATTTTCAAACCTTCCAACTTCCCCAGCTGCCATTCACGGAGATTAGGAACGCTTTCTAAAGGACAGGGTGTCTGGAGTTGACTTTGGATAATTTCAGCAGATTTGACCGCTCGAGGTAAATCACTTGAATAAATCTGATCGAAAGGAATATCCTTGAGATACTGCCCTAGTTGTTTTAGGGTGTCAATAGATTCAGGAAGAAGGGGAGAATCTCCGCTAGCACCTTGAAAGCGTCCTTCTTGGTTCCAGACTGTACGACCGTGGCGGACAAAGTAGAGTTTCATTACTTACTGTCCTCCAAGATATCTGCAAAGTCGGCCTTTACAAAGCTAGCCAAGTCTTGTGGTGCGACGATAATGCTGTGACCAACTTCTCCAGCAGAGACAATCATTTGATCCAAGTCTAGAGCGATCTTATCGATAAAAATGGGGTAATTGTGTTTCTGACGAATTCCGACAGGATTATTGGCTCCATGAATGTAACCAGTTGTTTTTTCCAAGTCTTTTTGTGGAATCATGCTCACTTTTTTATTGCCAGAAATTTTAGCTAGTTTCTTTTCAGACAAGTGTTGGGTGATAGGGACAATTCCGATAATCGGTCCTGTCTTGTCTCCCAAAAGAGCCAAGGTTTTGAAAATCTGATCTCGTTCATAATCTTGAGGAAGCTCTCCTTCTAGGGCATTGATTTGAATCCCCTGATGTGGGATACCTGCTTTAGACAGGATTTGTTCCACCAATGTTTTTTTGATTTTAACTTTTTTTGCCATTATTTATACTTGTCCTCCAATTGGCTCATCCAAATACCAAGCCAGATTCCCAGAGCAAAGAAGAAGGCGATGATGACATACCCAACAAGAGAAAGACCAGTGTATTGGATACTTTCAGCGTTTCCTGCATTCGGAATCAAGATTAAGAGAGTACTTGATAGGACGATACCGATGATGAAATGATAGACGCGTGAGTGGTAGTTATTTAGGGCATAATCCATCAATTTTGAAAAAATGATGAGAGTTGCGCCTGCTCCAATTCCAATCGGGAAGAAGGTTCCCAAGAGGTCAAAGGTTTTAAAACCAGTCAACATAGGAGCATAGAGGCCCAAAATTAAAAGTAGATTTGATGGACTGAGGCCAGGAACCAACACGCCTAGAGCCAGTAGTGCACCCGCTAGGACGAAATTCAGAAAGCTGGCGCTCAAGGTTCCAACGACAAAATTTAAGGCATAGAGTCCTAATCCAGAAATAATAAAGGTTGTCCAGAACCAAGCTAAATCAATCTTGTCTCGGTCAGATTCTCGAGTTGATTCTTTTAGGAGGCTAGGAACCGTACCAATGATGGCACCCGCAAAGCTCCATAAGACAAAGACCTGATAATTTTCAAGCAGGTATTCAATCGGGTAGGAAAATAAGCCGATTCCCAGAAGCATACCAATGGCAACTGGTATAAAATACAAAACATTTTCTTTAAAGTCTTTAAAGGGATGAGCCAGAAAACCAATCATTCGTTCATAAATTCCTAGGATTGCTGCTAGAACCCCTCCGGAAATTCCCGGTAAGATAAATCCAAGAGCAATGACAATCCCTTTAATAACACGTGCTAACCATGAAAGCATATTTTTCCTCCAACTATTTCTATTTCAAAAAATCCTTACTATATTGTAACACAATCAAACACAAAAAGAAAAAGCAAATGATAAACAAATGCTTTTAAGGTTTTAAAAAGAGTTTTCTAAAGGTTTCTTCTTTGTTCTTTAAGGAAGAGATAACGTTGATATCCAAATCGTGGTCAAAGCCAGCAATTTTTCCTTTAGACGTGTACTGGTGAATGTCGTAATCTAAATCAGTCTTAGGAGTAGCTTCGTAAAATCCTGAGTCAGAACCATAGGAAGGAATCCAAACAGAGGTAAACTTGTCTGTATCAATACTGTGTTCTTCCATGAAGTAGACTCCAACGTAGATTCCAATATTTTTAGCACCTAGTGATTCTAGTTTTGCTCGAAAGGCTTCAACACCTTCGTTCATATTGGACATGGTTTTTTCTTCTACGTCTAGCCAATAGTAGCTAGGGCTGTATGGCGATGAAGCGTTATAAAAAACTTCAGCAGCCTTTTCCATTTCTTGGACACTTTTTCCAGCTACATAGGCATAGACAGCAACTGGGACGTTTCGTTTTTGAAATTCGGTAATATGGGTCTTAAAGGCCTTATCAACACCATTAACATAGGAAGCATCGTTCTCTTTGGACGTTTGAGCACCACTATGGACGCGAACAATAGCTCCAGAAATGTTTTGGGACAGAGTATCGTAATTGATTTCCTCAGGACGCTGCCAACCAGAAACATCAATTACCGGTTTATCTATATTGTGTAGCGCTTGCGTTTCTACTTGCGCGATATTTGACTTTGTTTTTACAGGATGGTCCTCAAAACGAGGGCGATTCAGGATTAAAATGAAAATCATAATCCCAAAAAAACCAAACAAAATAAGCGGATTTATTTTCTTTCTCATATCTCATAATTTTACCTTAAAAATGAGAAAAAATCAAAAAAAATACTCAAAAAATGGGTTAATAAAGGACTTTAGAGCATTTTTTCATTCAAGGGCGCGGAATGATTTGAAATATGGTATAATAAAAGGGAATTTCTAGAGAAAAGAGAAGATTATGTCAAATTATGCCATTATTTTAGCAGCGGGTAAAGGGACTCGCATGAAATCTGATTTGCCAAAAGTGTTGCACAAGGTTGCGGGTATTTCTATGTTGGAACATGTTTTCCGTAGTGTGGGAGCTATCCAACCTGAAAAGACAGTAACAGTTGTAGGACACAAGGCGGAATTGGTTGAGCAGGTCTTGGCTGGACAGACAGAATTTGTGACTCAATCTGAACAGTTAGGGACTGGCCATGCAGTTATGATGACAGAGCCTATCCTAGAAGGTTTGTCAGGTCACACCTTGGTTATTGCAGGGGATACTCCTTTAATCACAGGTGAAAGCTTGAAAAACTTGATTGATTTCCACATCAATCATAAAAATGTGGCCACTATCTTGACTGCTGAAACAGATAATCCTTTTGGCTATGGACGAATTGTGCGTAATGACAATGCTGAAGTTCTTCGCATTGTTGAGCAGAAGGATGCTACAGATTTTGAAAAGCAAATCAAGGAAATTAATACTGGAACCTATGTTTTTGACAACGAGCGTTTGTTTGAAGCTTTGAAAAATATCAATACCAATAACGCTCAAGGTGAATACTATATTACAGACGTCATTGGCATTTTCCGTGAGGCTGGTGAAAAAGTCGGCGCTTATACTTTGAAAGATTTTGATGAAAGTCTTGGGGTAAATGACCGTGTGGCTCTTGCAACTGCTGAGTCGGTTATGCGTCGTCGTATCAATCATCAGCACATGGTCAACGGTGTTAGCTTTGTCAATCCAGAAGCAACTTATATCGATATTGATGTTGAGATTGCTCCTGAAGTTCAAATTGAAGCCAATGTTACCTTGAAAGGGCGAACGAAAATTGGTGCTGAGACTGTTTTGACAAATGGAACTTATGTGGTGGATAGCACTATCGGAGCAGGAGCTGTTATTACCAACTCTATGATTGAGGAAAGTAGTGTTGCAGACGGTGTGACAGTCGGTCCTTATGCCCACATTCGTCCAGGTTCATCTCTAGGTGCCCAAGTCCATATTGGTAACTTTGTTGAGGTGAAAGGTTCTTCAATCGGTGAGAATACCAAGGCTGGTCATTTGACTTATATTGGAAACTGTGAAGTGGGTAGCAAGGTTAATTTTGGTGCTGGAACCATTACAGTCAACTATGACGGCAAAAACAAATACAAGACAGTCATTGGCAACAATGTCTTTGTTGGTTCAAATTCAACCATTATTGCGCCAGTAGAACTTGGTGACAATTCCCTCGTTGGTGCGGGTTCAACTATTACCAAAGACGTTCCAGCGGATGCTATTGCTATTGGTCGTGGACGTCAGGTCAATAAAGACGAATATGCAACTCGCCTTCCTCATCATCCTAAGAATCAGTAGGAGCCTATCATGGAATTTGAAGAAAAAACGCTTAGTCGAAAAGAAATCTATCAAGGACCAATTTTTAAACTGGTTCAAGACCAGGTTGAATTACCAGAAGGTAAGGGAACTGCCCAACGGGATTTGATTTTCCACAATGGAGCTGTCTGTGTTTTAGCAGTAACGGATGAACAAAAACTCATCTTGGTTAAGCAGTACCGCAAAGCCATCGAGGCTGTCTCTTACGAAATTCCAGCCGGAAAACTGGAAGTAGGAGAAAATACAGACCCTGTGGCAGCAGCACTTCGTGAATTAGAGGAAGAAACAGCCTATACAGGGAAATTAGAACTTTTGTATGACTTTTATTCAGCCATTGGCTTTTGTAATGAAAAATTAAAACTATACCGAGCAAGCGATTTGACAAAGGTGGAAAATCCGCGTCCGCAGGACGAGGATGAGACCTTGGAAGTCCTTGAAGTGAGCCTAGAAGAAGCTAAGGAATTAATCCAATCAGGTCATATCTGTGATGCCAAGACAATTATGGCTGTTCAATATTGGGAATTGCACAAAAAATAGAGGAGGTCAGTATGGGTAAACCTTTATTAACGGATGAAATGATTGAAAGAGCTAATAGAGGCGAAAAAATTTCGGGTCCCCCTTTGCTTGATGACGAGGAAACCAAGATTTTACCAACCTCTTCTTCCCGTTTTGGTTATGCCAATCCTAAGGAACATGGTTTTAGCCAGGAAACCTTGAAGATTCAGGTCGAACCGTCTATTCATAAAAGCCGTCGCATTGAAAATACCAAGAGAAATGTCTTCAATTCTAAACTGAATAAAATCTTATTTGCAGTCGTCTTTCTCTTAATTTTGCTTGTCTTAGCAATGAAACTTTTGTAATAGAAAAGGAATTGAAATGAAAATAGGAATTATTGCGGCTATGCCAGAAGAACTGGCGTATCTGGTCCAGCATTTAGACAATGCCCAGGAGCAAGTTGTTTTAGGCAATACCTATCACACAGGAACCATTGCTTCTCATGAAGTCGTTCTTGTAGAAAGTGGAATTGGTAAGGTCATGTCTGCTATGAGTGTGGCGATTTTAGCTGATCATTTCCAAGTGGATGCTTTGATTAACACGGGATCTGCTGGGGCAGTATCAGAAGGTATTGCTATTGGGGATGTCGTGATTGCTGACAAATTAGCCTATCATGACGTGGATGTTACAGCTTTTGGCTATGCTTATGGACAAATGGCGCAACAACCGCTTTATTTCGAATCAGATAAAACCTTTGTTGCTAAAATTCAAGAGAGTTTATCTCAATTGGACCAGAACTGGCATCTTGGTTTGATTGCTACAGGAGATAGTTTTGTTGCAGGAAATGATAAGATAGAAGTGATTAAGTCCCATTTCCCAGAAGTTTTAGCTGTTGAGATGGAGGGGGCAGCTATTGCTCAGGCAGCGCATGCTCTTAATCTTCCAGTTTTAGTCATCCGAGCTATGAGTGATAATGCCAACCATGAAGCAAACATCTCTTTTGATGAGTTTATTATCGAAGCTGGACGTCGCTCTGCCCAAGTCTTATTAGCCTTTTTGAAGGCCTTAGCTTAAGCGGAAATTTGACAGTTTTTCTAGCTTATGATAAGATTTAAGTAAAGAAAAGCTAGAAAACGTTTCAGAGGATATTATGAGTATTGAAATGACCGTCAGTGAGATTGCAGAGGTCTTAGGATTATCTCGCCAAGCAATCAATAATCGTGTCAAAGAATTACCAGAAGAAGACACAGATAAAAATGACAAAGGGGTAACAGTCGTTACCAGAAGTGGCTTGATTAAGCTAGAAGAAATCTATAAAAAAACGATTTTTGAAGATGAGCCTGTCAGTGAAGATGTCAAGCAACGTGAACTGATGGAGATTCTGGTTGATGAGAAGAATGCAGAAATTCTTCGTCTTTACGAACAATTAAAAGCCAAGGATCGTCAGTTATCAGAAAAAGATGAGCAAATGCGCATCAAAGATCGTCAGATTGCTGAGAAAGATAAACAACTGGATCAGCAGCAACAATTGACCCTTCAAGCCATGAAGGATCAAGAAAATCTTAAGCTAGAGCTGGACCAAGCAAAAGAAGAAGTCCAATCCACTAAGAAAGGCTTTTTTGCTCGTTTATTTGGAGGATAATCAAGGAGCTGTTTAGGTTAAATGCTAACCTGATGGCTTCTTTTGTTTCTAAATAGTATAGTTGCTCAATTAAAATAACAGTATAGGAGAGGTATAGAATGGAACGATTAGAAGAGTACATTGCTTTTGATTTAGAATTTAATCAGCATGAAGGACAAACACACTTGATTCAAGTATCGGCAGTGCGTTTTAGAGATGGTCAGGAAATCAATGCCTATGATTCCTATGTCCATACCAGCGCCCCATTAAAAAGTTTTATCAATGGTTTGACTGGGATTACAGCTGAGACCTTAAAAGATGCTCCTCCAGTGGAGAAAGTCATAAAAGATTTCCAAGAGTTTGTGGGTTCTTTACCGATGGTAGGGTACAATGCTGCTAAAAGTGATTTGCCTATTCTAGCAGAGCATGGTTTAGACTACAGCCTGCAGTATAAGGTGGACTTGTATGATGAAGCCTTTGAACGTCGTAGTTCAGATTTACACGGTATTGCCAATCTCAAATTGCAAACTGTTGCCTCATTTCTTGGATTTCAAGGTCAGTCTCATAATAGCTTAGAGGATGCTCGTATGACAGCGCGTGTTTACGAGTCCTTTCTAGAGTCGGATCAAGCTAGAGAATTGTTAGGGGCAGAAAGTAGCCTATCGAACAATCCTTTTGGAGGCTTAGACTTGTCTCAATTATTTGATTAGGAGTGCCTATGAAACCTGAAAAACCTAAAAATCTAGGTTTTAAGCAGATATACTTTAATCTAGATAAAATACTCTTTCTCTTTTTCTTGACTTTCATGATGATTGAGTTTGTCTGGTTACCGTCAAATTCTTGGATTGCTGGACTTTTGCTCCGTCAGACAGGTTATCTCTTTCTATCTTACAACAATATTTTTGCCATTATAAAGGGTTCGCCATTTGTTAGTATTGCTTTATTTATTCTGGTAATCGTTAATTTACTGATCGCCTATTACCAGATAGGACTTCTCTTTATCGGAGCCCGGCACCTACTCTATCATGAAAAGAGAACTTTGCTGGAGTACAGTCGTAAGGTCTTTCGCCAAAGTTTCTTGTTTATGAAGCAAGCGACACTTTCCAAGATAGCCTTTATCTTCTTTTATGTCATGATGCTCTTTCCATTGATTCGAAAGATTTTAAAGATTTACTACCTCAATAAAATCGTCATTCCGGACTTTATCATTGATTATATAGAAGACAAGTATTGGCTAGTAGGTATAGTGGTTACTATTCTGGCTTTACTTCTATTTTACATTTCAGTGCGTTTCATGTTTGCTCTACCTCAGCTTTTATTTGAGAAAAAAACAGTCAAAGAAGCGGTCAGATACAGTCTAGAAAAGACAAGAAAGCACTCCTGGTTTTATATTTGGAACTTGCTTTGGATTATCGTCAAAACCTACCTATTTTTCATTCTTTTATTGATTCCAATATTAGCAAGTCAGGTACTGATGGATGGTCTGACCCATAAGGAATCTCTTGTGATGGGAATTATTAACTTTGTCTTGATTAAGAATTTCCACTATATGGCCTTGACTTACTTTCTCATTAAGTTTGTTTCCTTCTTAACAGGAGAAGAATTAGAAATCACACCAAGGAGAAAGAAAGACCACTGGATGAGATGGGGAGTGATGGGATGTGCTGCTATCTTTTTCGCTCTTGAGGGTTATGTTTATTTAGAAGCTCCAGTTGCTAACAAACCTTTGATTATCTCTCACAGGGGAGTATCTAATAAGAATGGTGTGCAAAATACCGTCCAATCACTAGAAAAAACCGCTCAGTTATCTCCAGACTTCGTTGAGACGGATGTTCAGGAAACAAAAGATGGCCAGTTTGTCATGATGCATGATGCCAATATCAAGAATTTGACAGGAGTTAATGCCAAACCTCAGGATTTAACCTTGGAGGAATTGACCAAACTCGATATTTCAGAAAATGGTTATCATAGCAAGGTGTCTAGTTTTGATGACTATCTCAATAAAGCCAATGAATTACATCAAAAACTCCTTATTGAAATTAAAACTAGTCGAAAAGATAGCCCAGATATGATGAAACGCTTTATGGAAAAATATGGAACTGTTCTTAAGCAGAATGGTCACCAAATGCAATCCTTGGACTACCATGTGATTGACCAGGTTTTAGCCTACGATACTCAAATTCCAGTCTTTTTAATCCTACCTTATAATAGTATTTTTCCAAGAACCAAGGCCACAGGTTATACTATGGAGTATTCAACCTTGGATGAAAATTTTGTCAACAAGCTTTGGAATACCGATCAAAAATTGTATGTTTGGACCATCAATAGTTCAGAGTCCTTTGATAAATCTGTTCATTTGGGTGCAGACGGCATGATAACGGATGACTTGGAAATGATTCAAGATCAGGTTACCATTGCCCAAGAAGACCCAGAGTATACGGATTTACTGTTCAAACAAGCCATGGAATTCTTTAATTTTTAGTAATCAAAAGGAGGAACAGTTGTTCCTCCCATGATAGGCAAGTATTCTCTTGAATGCTTGTTTTTCTTATGCTTAGAATGGCAATTTTCCAGCGAAAGCCCCCAATTTTTTCTTGGTAGTTTCATCGATTTGTTCAAGAGCAGAGTTGATGGCTTGAACAGTCATATCTGAAAGAGTTTCAAGATCTTCTGGGTCAACGACAGCTGGATTGAAGTCAATGCTGACAACTTTTTTATCTCCAGTTAAGGTCGCTTGAACAAGGTCTTGAGCAGATTTGCCAACAAATTGCATAGCAGCAAGTTCTGCTTGACTTTGTTCCATCTGTTTTTGAAGTTTTTGTGCTTGGCGCATCATGTTTTGCATGTTCATCATGGTGATTTACAGTTTCCTTTTTCAATTATTTTCTTTTTTATTTTATCAATTTTGAGGCTAAAAGTCTAATCTTTTTTAGAGAGAATTCATCAAGTATCGATAGGGATGTAGAAGGAATAAAAATATAGGATAGATATTCTCAGAGCATAAGAATATTTATCCTATATGTGTTTATGAAAAGTTGCTAGATATTTTATGAGCTCGTTTAAGGGTTTACTAACACTATTCTACTTTATAGAAAAATCCCTCAGTACTACCATTGATAAGTTGTTGTCCAAACCATAAGCGGTCTTGTGTAATATCAGATGAGTCGGTATAGCCATTATCTGTAGAAGAGGTGACAGACATAGTTATAGGGATTCCTGCTGGTAAAAAGGCAATAGCTGCACCAGCACCTCCATCTTTAGAAACAGAATTTGCCTTAAGATAGTGGTCAATTTCTTTAGCATGTTCAATTGAAATTTTGGACTGATCACTTACTAAACCATTTTTGTCGAAAGTAAATTCAATACCTGAACGATTCCTCCAAGTTCCTGAGACACTAGAAAAATCCCCATTTTGAATTGCAGAAATATCCATCCCTTTGCTTTCTGACGGAAGGCTAGTTTCTCCATTTATGAGACTTGTGACAGACTTCCAAGAGAAAGATCTTATATCAAGGGAAGGTGGTTTTGTCCCCAGTCCCTCTTCTGTATCTGATTCGCTAATTAACTCTAACCGTGTTCCATCCTGATTTAACTTGTATAGTTTAACTTGGATTTGATTAGTAGATACACGGGTAGATAATTGGAAATAGCCATTTTCTAAAGGATTAAAATGTACTCGCTCTCCAATAAAGTCCAGATTGTTTTCTGCATTGGTCAGTCGAATAACTTCGTCATTTTTAAGAGTTCGAATATCTAATAAATCGTAATAGTTAGAATCCATTTTTAGGGCAATCAAAAGTTCGTCCGTACCGTCTTGGTCTAAATCATACAAGCTATACTGTAATCCAGAATATTCTTTAGGATAAGTATTTTTTAAGTTTGCTTTTGAATTGACCTCTGTATGTGAAGCTGGTGAACCATCTAATACTTTGGCATATTCTTTAAGGATAGGATTGTACAGGGTGTAGTCAGTTTTCTTTTCTTCCGATGTGGAAGAAGTGGAACTAGTACTTGAGGCAATCGCTTCAGAACTTGTTGCAGAAGTATTTTCACTCTGATGTTGGCAAGCCGTTAAAATAGAGATAGCTAAAATACTAATACTGAATAGAAATAATTTTTTCATATGTTTAATCTTGCAATTCTAAACCTTGAGCATCTTGGTGCCATTTGCTACCAGTTTTGGACGTTAAAACTTGAATAGTAATTATAATATTCCAAATTGCATTTGCTAGTAAAACAAATGGCAATAAAATAGGAATGATAGCTAGCAGAGTTATGCCGATACGCTTGTATCCTTGTTTGGAATTTCCGATGTAAAAATCGTATCCACCAAGTGCTCCTAAAAATAGGGCAAATAAGGCTGCGGCCAGTTTAGATTTATCACTCACTCCATTTGAATGTTGGCTAGAGCTAGCTGGAGATGTGTTATCTATTTTTGAAACAATATACTCATCACCGTTTTGATAAAATTCTACGTAATCACCTACTTGTGGTTCAAAACCAAAACTTTTTCTTGAAATTGCAGTAAATTGGCCATTATCACCTTTTCCAACATAAACTGTTTCATCTTCAATTTTTATAACTTTGTTCATATAATTGTCTCCTTAATCTATTTCTATTGTATGTTAAACCCACTCACCGTTGTAATTAACACGATAGCCATCAGGGGTCGTTGTATTGATTGCTAGTGCACCAGAGCTATAAGCATAGTACCATTTACCAGATACCTTCATCCAGCCAGTTTTCATAGCGCCTGAGTCTTGAAGATAGTACCAGCTACCGTTATCTTTGACCCAACCTGTCTTCATCGCACCTGAACCGTCGAGATAGTACCAGCTACCGTCTTTTACCCAGCCAGTTTGCATCCAGCCAGAGTTGTCAAAACGATACCAAACACCATTGATTTTTTCCCAGCCATTAGTTGTATAGGAACCGTCGGCGTGTTTGTACCACCAACGAGAACCAGATTGTAGCCAACTACCTGAGATATTAGAATTCGAACCTGATTGAGTTGTTGTGTTAGTATTTGAATTTGTAGAAGGATTTCCGATAGTCACATCTTTTCTAACTTTAAAGACACGTTTTCTTGTATCAGTTAAGTCACCGTAAGGCGAACCAGCTTCTCCAGACATCTCCAAAATATATGTTCCATCTGGAAATTGTTCTGAAACAAAAATATCACCTTTAAATTGATTGCTATAAAATAAAGGTTGTAAAAATTGATCACTGACATCTTTAGTTAAGCCACTAAAAATGACAGCATCGTGACTTTGGTACACAATTTTTCCGGTCGCTTTATCAATCAAAGTAACATTTCCCTTAGCAGCATTATCACCTCCATGTGGTAGTGGCTCTGAAAGTTTTCCTTCGAAGCTAAGTCCAAAATAATCAATTTCAACCTTTGTAATTGTTGCTTCTATTTGTTTTTCAGTACTCGTATTCTCGCTAGCTGATACTTGATTAGCTGTGATAACTCCAGTGCCAAGAAGTGATAGAGCTGAGATAGTTGCAAGTGTAAATTTTTTAGTTTGTTTGTGCATTCATTTGATACTCCCTATTTTTATTTGTTGTAAAGTAATCAGTTTGTCCTAAAATCTAGACTTTTTTGGACAAACTTGATAGAATGGTAGTGTAATAATAATCGGTCAAAATGCTGGATTTTAGAACCTTTTTTCTAACGAAAATAGTTCTAAAATAAAGTGTATTTCCTGTCCAAAAAATCCTAGGTTTTTTGACAGGAACTATGAATTTTTTATCCAATTATGAAAGGTGCTTTTTGATACTCCTAAGATGTCTGCACCTTCTCGTAAGGTTATTTCTTTTTTGGTATATTGAGCTATTACATCAGGGAGATTATCCGGGGCAATCAATTTTGGTCTACCGAATTTTTTCCCTTTTTTCTTTGCTTCTCGTATTCCTTCCATTTGTCTTTGTTTGATTTGTTCTCTTTCAAACTGTGCCACATAAGATAGAACTTGCAAAACGATATCGGATATTAGTTTTCCTGTGATATTGTCATCGCTGTTCTTTGTGTTTAATAAGGGGAAATCTAAAACAGTTATATTTACTTTCTTTTTCTTAGTAATTGCTTGCCATTGTTCTAAAATTTCATCATAGTTTCTTCCCAATCTATCAATTGATTTAATAACCAATTCATCATTCTCTTTCAAGGTAGTTAATAATTTTTGATATTCTATTCTGTCAAAATCTTTTCCTGAAACGTAATCAATAAAAATATTCTCTTTTGATAATTTATTTTCTACTAAGGCTGAAAATTGCCTATCAATATTTTGTTCTCTTGTAGATACTCGAACATAACCGTAACGCATAAGGCTACCACCTATCTTTTTATCTCTATTTTAGACAAAAAGAAAACTACCGCCCATAATGAGTGGTAGTTTGGTGTACTCTTTGCTACTGTATTTTTTTGCCAAGATTTTGTCTTGGATGCGTGAATAGTAGTGTTGGATAAAAAATCTTAAGGACTTAAAAATCCTTTTAAACCAACCTTTTTGATGTTTACAAAAATTAAAAACAGTATGTTCAATTTTTGCATGTTCATCATGGTGATTTACAGTTTCCTTTTTCAATTATTTTCTTTTTTATTTTATCAATTTTGGGGTTAAAAGTCTATTGTTAGTATAAATCCCCTTACATTAAATTACCGAAGAGATTTTCGAAGAGTACGAGTCTGGAACATGAAAACAGCAGTTGATTTCAAGAAACAAAAAAGAACAGCCGAAGCTGTCTTTTTATCATTATTTGAGACCGTATTTTTTGTTGAAACGATCCACGCGTCCATCTGCTTGAGTGAACTTTTGACGTCCAGTGTAGAATGGGTGTGAGTCTGATGAAATTTCCACACGGATCAATGGGTAAGTTTCGCCTTCGAACTCAACTGTTTCGTTAGAGCGTTTTGTTGAACCGCTAAGGAATTGGTAACCAGTAGTTGTGTCCATGAAGACAACTGGGCGATATTCTGGATGGATATCTTTTTTCATTTTGCAATATTTCCTTTCTGCCATGGTCTCTTTGCGAGCCATAGATTGTTACCATACTAGTCTATCAGATTCTGAAAAGTTTGGCAAGTATTTTATCAGTTTTTAAGCAAGTTTTTTAACTTTTGGTAGATGATTTCGTTTTCTTCAAGACTGTAGGAATTAGCACCGCTTGCTAGAGGGTGACCTCCACCATCATGTTCCTTGGCAATTTCATTGATAGGATGAATTTTACTGCGTAAGCGGACACGGTAGTGGCCGTCAGCCTGCTCCACAAAAATTCCCCAGAGACTCACACTGTCAATGCGTCCAGGTGCACCGACAATGGCTGCAGTTTCAGCATCGGTTACATTGAATTGTTTCAAGACTTCTTGACTCAGGATAACACGAGCTGCACCATTTTCATCCACTTCCAGATGGTCGTAGATGTAGCCTTGAAGTTTAGCAATTTTGTAACTCATAGTGTCCATTTTACGAGTGAGAGCAGCAAAGTCAAAGTTATGTTCTCTCAAATAAGCAGCCAGGCGAAGAGTCCGTGCAGTGGTAGAAGGGTAGAGGAAGCGACCTGTATCACCAACAATACCTGCAAAGAGCAACTCAGCAGCGCGATCTGACAAGGCCAGTTGATTTGTTTGGGCAAATAGGGTAATCATCTCACTAGCGCTACTTGAACTAGTATCCACCCAAGATAGGTCACCGTATACATCATCATTTGGATGGTGGTCAATCTTAATGAGAAAATCACCTTGACGATAGCGTTTATCATCGATACGAGCAGTATTAGCTGTATCACAGACGATGACAAGTGCTCCCTGGTAGGTACTATCTTCAACAAGATCCATTTCAGCCATCCAAGTAAGAGTTGGTTCATCAAAACCAACTGCTTTGATGGTTTTTTCTGGGAAATGATGTTTGAGAAGAGCTTTCAAGCCCACCTGACTTCCTAAGGCATCAGGGTCTGGTTTCATATGACGATGAATGATAATCGTGTCGTATTCTTTGATTTTTTCTAAAATTTGATGGCAAATGTCCATAAATAACCTCAATTCTTTCTCATTTCATTGTAGCACAAGAATTTTTATTTTTAAAATGAAAAAGATGTGATATAATGGAGAAAGATAAATTGAGGAGGACGATATGGCACTAGCAAAAATTGTATTTGCCAGTATGACCGGTAATACCGAAGAAATTGCAGACATTGTAGCAGACAAATTACGTGACTTGGGCTTGGATGTCGATGTTGATGAATGTACAACTGTTGACGCTTCAGACTTCTTGGAAGCAGACATTGCTATCGTTGCGACCTATACTTATGGTGATGGTGAATTGCCAGATGAGATGATGGACTTCTACGAAGACCTAGCAGATCTCAACTTGAATGGTAAAATTTACGGAGTTGTCGGTTCAGGTGATACCTTCTACGATGAATTCTGTAAGGCTGTTGATGACTTTGACCGTGTTTTTGTATCAACAGGAGCAGAAAAAGGTTCAGAATGTGTCAAAGTTGATCTCTCTGCTGAGGAAGAAGACATTGAACGCTTGGAACAATTCGCAGAAGAATTGGCTGCTAAAGTAGGCTAAGCATAAAAGTGCGCTGATGTAATCAATCAGTGCATTTTTCTTATCGTGAGTTGGGATTTTACTAGCCTATTTGCTGGCTTTTTGATACAATAATTCAAATAAAGGAGGAGACTGTATGGATTTAGATATTATTCGTCAAGAAATTGATCAAATTGACGATCAAATTGTCAAGCTCTTAGAAGAACGAATGCATTTAGTTGAAGGGGTTGTCGCTTATAAGAAGGCTTCAGGGAAACCGATTTTAGATACTAAGAGAGAAGAAGTTATTTTTGAAAAGGTTAGAAGTCGTGTAGGAGATAAGCGCTATCAGGAAACTATTGTCGCGACTTTTTCTGACATACTCAAACGTTCGCGTGATTATCAGGATCAAAATATCAAATGAAAAAAGAACAATTTTATCCGCTAGGGATTTTTCTAGCTGCCATGGTGGGCGGACTTGTCCGCTATCTAGTTTCCACTTGGTTACCAGCCAGTCCAGATTTTCCTTGGGGCACTCTCTTTGTCAACTATCTGGGAATTTTCTGCTTGGTTTATCTTGTCAAGGGTTATTTGGTCTATAAAGGGACTAGTAAGGGCTTGGTTTTAGCGCTAGGGACGGGTTTTTGCGGAGGTTTAACAACCTTTTCTAGTCTCATGCTTGATGCTGTGAAACTGCTTGATACAGGGCGTTATCTTAGTTTAGTCCTGTATTTGCTTTTGAGCATCGGTGGCGGACTGCTTTTAGCTTACTATTTAGGGAGGAAAAAATGGTAATCGTCTATCTTGCAATTGCTTGTGGTTTCGGAGCTTTAGTGCGCTATTTCTTTTCCCGCTATAATCAAGCATCTAAATTGCCCCTCGGAACGCTCATAGCCAATCTTTTAGGTTGTTTTTTAATTGGATTATTCTACAATCATGTGGAGTCTAAGGAAGTCTATGCTATTCTAGCAACAGGATTTTGTGGTGGTTTAACGACTTTTTCGACCTTTAATGATGAACTCCAAAGACTGTTAAGTGATAAGAAGGTATTTTATTCTTATTTATCTTTGACCTACCTAGGTGGTTTGATTGCGATTTTTTTAGGAATTCTGCTATAAATTTCTTTACTTTTTTGTGGAAATTTGGTAAACTGTATCTTGTGTGTAATGGACGCACAAAAATACAGTTTATCCGCTGAGGAAGGTTCCTCAAGATTGACAAAGATAGGAGAATAAAATGAATCCATTAATCCAAAGCTTGACTGAAGGTCAACTTCGTACTGATATCCCATCATTCCGTCCTGGTGACACTGTTCGTGTACACGCGAAAGTTGTCGAAGGTAACCGTGAACGTATCCAGATTTTTGAAGGTGTTGTTATCGCACGTAAAGGTGCTGGCATCTCAGAAAACTACACAGTTCGTAAAATCTCTAACGGTGTAGGTGTTGAGCGTATCTTCCCAATCCACACTCCACGTGTTGAAAAAATCGAAGTTGTACGTTACGGTAAAGTACGTCGTGCGAAATTGTACTACTTGCGTGCTCTTCAAGGTAAAGCGGCTCGTATCAAAGAAATCCGTCGTTAATTCGACTAAAAAACTCTGCTTCTTCAGCAGAGTTTTTATCTAGCTCCCTTAGTTCAATGGATATAACAACTCCCTCCTAAGGAGTAGTTGCTGGTTCGATTCCGGCAGGGGGCATTAATTAGACATTAAAAACCGCTCAGCTGAGCGGTTTTCGTCTATTCATACCCTTTTACAGTACCCATGTACGGATGGCATGGGCAACGCCGGATTCATCGTTAGATTTAGTTATGTATTTGGCGATTTTTTTGATTTCTGGATTTCCATTTTCCATGACAACTGGATTGCCAACGACTTCCAGCATGGCACGGTCGTTTTCTTCGTCACCGATAGCCATGGTTTGATCTTTGGTCAATCCGAGTTTTTCAGCTAAGTGAGTAATGGCTGAACCCTTGTCCACATTCTTTTTAAGGAGTTCGAGGTAGAAAGGAGCAGACTTGTTGATGGAGTAGCGTTCGTAAAATTCCGCTGGTATCTTTTCAATTGCAGCATCGAGAATTTCTGGTTCATCGATAAACATACACTTGACGATTTCCTTGCCAGCCATTTCTTCAGGTGTGCGGTAAAAGATAGGCATGCTGACGAGGGTTGATTCGTGCACTGTGTATTTTCCGATATTGCGATTGGCAGTGTAGATACCGTCCTTGGTAATGGCATGCATGTGGACACCGAGCTTGCGGCTGAGGAATTCCATATCCAGATAATCCTCATAAGTCAAGGATTCACTGATAATCTCATGACCTGTAGCAGTTTCTTGGACAAGGGCACCATTGAAGGTCACGACATAGTCACCCTCGTCTCTCAACTGCAAGTCGTCCAGAAGTTTGGCAACACCTGCGATAGGGCGGCCAGTTGCAATCACGACTTTAACACCAGCTTCTTTGGCATCTTGGATGGCAGAAAAGACTTCAGGAGTGATTTCCTTTTGGCTGTTGACTAGGGTTCCGTCAATATCGACGGCAATTAGTTTAATACTCATAAATTTCCTCTTCTAGTTTTTATTTGGGGTAAAATGATCGTTCTCAATCAAGTGTAAAAATTGCTGGGTAATGCTTGCGAAGATACTGTTTTGGTCTAACATTTCTTTTGGGAAATAAAAGCGATTATCTCCATGGCGACTGCCAGCAAGGGATTGGACGATAGGAGACAAGCTAGAGAGTTCTGCCAGTTCTCCATTTTTTTGTAAAATCTCAATCTGTGTTCGCGGATTTTCAGATTCGGGACGATAAATATCATAAGGGAGGTCAAAGTTCTTATGAATAGCAGTATAGTAGTCGGGATCAAAGCCGATGTCCTCAACTAATTTTCTCATGCTAGTGAGTTGGTCTTGGTCCTCTTGTGAAAAGGTAATGGATTTAAAGACCTTGCGGTTGACAAAGCGTTGCGATAAGTCAGCTAGAATCTTGTCAGGACTGGTCATCCAGAGCTGGAAGTAGGTATTCATCACACCATCATCCAGAGCCAGATAGTCAGATAAGGTCACATTTTTTTTAAAGAAAGGCAGGAGGTGTGGAGAAGTTCGTGCAAAGAAGTCCTTATCTTCTGGATAAAGTTCCTTGGCGCGTTTGAGGAGATTCTGCAGGAGAACTTCCATGGCCCGTGTTGCTGGGTGGAAATAGACCTGCATATACATCTGGTAGCGACTGAGGACGTAGTCTTCGATGGCGTGCATGCCATTGCGCTGAAAGGCGATACCATTTTCGACAGGACGAATGACTCGAAGAATCCGAGTCAGGTCAAATTCTCCATAAGATGCTCCTGTAAAATAGGAGTCGCGCAAGAGATAGTCCATGCGGTCTGCATCAATCTGACTAGAAATGAGTTGCACGACCTGCTTGTTAGGATAGGTATGGTCTATGACACTGGCTACCTTTTCTGGAAAATCTGGCGCTACTTGTAGTAGGACTTGGTGAATCTCCGTTTCAGGACTTTGGATAATCTCCTGAGTAATAGCTTCGTGGTCTGTATCAAAGAGATGTTCAAAAGTATGGGAGTAGGCACCATGTCCGAGGTCATGAAGGAGTGCAGCGGTCATGGTCAAGAGAGACTCAGCAGGATTCCATTCTTCAGGATATTTTTCTTCAAAAATCTCTGTGATACGTCGTGCAATTTCATAGACTCCTAGACAGTGAGAGAAGCGACTGTGTTCTCCACCGTGGAAGGTATAACTGGAAGTTCCCAGTTGCTTGATTCGACGCAAACGCTGAAATTCTTTTGTATTAATCAAGTCATAGATGATTTGATTATTGACATGGATGTAGTTGTGAACTGGGTCACGGAATACTTTTTCGTTCATATGACCATTATAGCAAAATCCTGCTCTTTTTGGTAAAATAGTAGGACAAGAGACAAGAAAGAGGACTTGATGTGAAGATTCGGATGCGAAATACGATTCAGTTTGATGAGCAGTTGGAAGTGATTGACCAACTTTATGACGTGGAAGTGCATGAAAAGGGAGATTATAGCTACCTGCTTTTCTATAATGAGGAAAAGGAAAAAGTAGTGATTAAATTTCATGGTCAAGAGCTGGTGATGAGTCGTTTTTCCAATCCCAAGACCATTATGCGCTTTCTAAAGGATAGTGATAGTTTAGCCTATATTCCTACACCTATGGGCATGCAGGAGTTTATCATCCAAACGAACCATTATCAAGTTGATGGGCAAAAGATTGAACTAGATTATCAACTACAAAATCAAGAGGGACATCCCTTTGCCAGATATCAATTGGAAATTACTTGGGGCTAGGCTCATGTCTTTTTCAAATTTACCTGGCTATCTTCTCGGATTAGCCTGCTAATGTGGTAGATTAGGCTAATTTTTGGTATAATAAAAGTTATGGAAATCGAAAAAACCAATCGTATGAATGCGCTCTTTGAATTTTATGCGGCGCTTTTGACAGATAAGCAAATGAATTATATCGAACTCTACTACGCTGATGATTATAGCCTTGCTGAGATTGCCGAGGAGTTTGGTGTCAGTCGTCAGGCTGTCTATGACAATATCAAGCGGACAGAAAAGATTCTGGAAGATTATGAGATGAAATTGCACATGTACTCGGACTACATTGTCCGCAGTCAGATTTTTGATCAGATTTTGGAGCAGTATCCCAATGATGACTTTCTGCAAGAGCAGATAGAAATTTTAACAAGCATTGATAATAGAGAATAAGAGGAAGAAACATGGCATTTGAAAGTTTAACAGAACGTTTGCAGAACGTCTTTAAAAATCTACGTAAAAAAGGAAAAATCTCTGAATCTGATGTCCAAGAGGCAACCAAAGAAATTCGCTTGGCCTTGCTTGAGGCCGACGTTGCCTTGCCTGTTGTAAAGGACTTTATCAAGAAAGTTCGTGAGCGTGCAGTCGGGCATGAGGTCATTGATACCCTTAATCCTGCGCAACAAATTATTAAAATCGTTGATGAGGAACTGACAGCTGTTTTAGGTTCTGATACAGCGGAGATTATCAAGTCACCTAAGATTCCAACCATCATCATGATGGTCGGTTTGCAGGGGGCTGGTAAAACAACCTTTGCTGGTAAATTGGCTAACAAACTCAAGAAAGAAGAAAATGCTCGTCCTTTGATGATTGCGGCGGATATCTATCGTCCAGCAGCCATTGACCAGCTCAAAACTCTTGGACAACAAATTGATGTGCCTGTCTTCGCACTTGGAACAGAAGTACCAGCTGTTGAGATTGTACGTCAAGGTTTGGAGCAAGCCCAAGCTAATCATAATGACTATGTCTTGATTGATACGGCGGGTCGTTTGCAGATTGATGAGCTTCTCATGAATGAGCTTCGTGACGTGAAAGCATTGGCTCAACCAAATGAAATTTTGCTCGTCGTTGATGCCATGATTGGTCAAGAAGCGGCCAATGTTGCGCGTGAGTTTAATGCTCAGTTAGAAGTGACTGGGGTTATCCTTACCAAGATTGATGGGGATACTCGTGGTGGTGCGGCTCTATCTGTTCGCCACATTACTGGAAAACCAATCAAGTTCACTGGTACGGGTGAAAAGATTACGGACATTGAAACCTTCCACCCAGACCGTATGTCTAGCCGTATCCTTGGCATGGGGGATATGCTCACTTTGATTGAGAAAGCTTCTCAAGAATACGATGAGCAAAAAGCCCTTGAAATGGCTGAGAAGATGCGTGAAAACACCTTTGATTTCAATGATTTCATCGATCAGTTGGATCAGGTGCAAAACATGGGGCCGATGGAAGACTTGCTCAAGATGATTCCAGGCATGGCCAACAATCCAGCCCTTCAAAACATGAAGGTAGATGAACGCCAGATTGCTCGTAAACGTGCCATTGTGTCTTCAATGACACCTGAAGAACGTGAAAATCCCGATTTGTTAAATCCAAGCCGTCGCCGTCGTATCGCTGCAGGTTCTGGAAATACTTTTGTAGAAGTCAATAAATTCATCAAAGACTTTAACCAGGCTAAACAACTCATGCAGGGTGTCATGTCTGGGGATATGAACAAAATGATGAAGCAGATGGGAATCAATCCAAACAACCTTCCTAAAAATATGCCAAATATGGGAGGAATGGATATGTCTGCCCTTGAAGGTATGATGGGACAAGGTGGTATGCCTGACCTGTCAGCTCTCGGAGGAGCAGGAATGCCAGATATGAGCCAGATGTTTGGTGGTGGACTAAAAGGTAAAATCGGTGAATTTGCTATGAAACAGTCCATGAAACGCATGGCTAACAAAATGAAAAAAGCGAAGAAAAAACGCAAGTAAGACAAGGGAAGGCCGCAGGGCTTTCCTTTTTTAGAAAGAAGAAAAATGAGCACTTCCGTAATTGGAAATGCTCGTTTTTTGATGTGTTTAGACTCTTAGTCTTTATTTTCGTATGGCAAGATCAAGTTCAAGATGATTCCTGTCATGGCTGATAGGGCAGTACCTGAAAGGGTAACTGGACCAAGTTTAAGGATAGCTCCTCCAAGTCCAAGGACCAACATAGCACTTGCGATGATTAGGTTACGCATTTGACTGAAGTCTACACGTTCTTTGATCAAGACTTTCAAACCATTACTTGCGATAACTCCGTAGAGAAGGATTGACATACCACCAAGTACAGCATTTGGAATGGTTGAAATCAAGGCAGTGAATTTACCAAGGAAGCTAAGGGCAATCGCGATGAAGGCAGCGTTACGGATAACTGAGACAGAAGCGATACGAGTCATACCGATAACCCCGGTATTTTCTCCATAAGTTGTATTGGCTGGTCCACCAAGGAAGGCAGAAACTGAAGTTGCGATACCGTCACCAAGAAGAGTACGGTGAAGACCTGGTTCTTTCAAGAATTGACGGCCACAGATTTGACCCAAAACAGTATGGTCTCCGATGTGTTCAGAGATTGTTACGATAGCGATTGGCAAGATAGCGATAGTTTCTGGACCGAAGTAAAGATTGTATTCTTTAAAGGCACCACCTGTGCTAAATGGCAAGTAGAAACCAGGGATTTCAAACCAGTTAGCTTTAAGAACTGGTGTAAAGTCAACCAAGCCAAGGGTTAGTGCGAAGAGGTAACCACCGATAATGGCAAAGAGGAATGGAATGATTCGTAGGAAGCCTTTTCCTTTTGTATTGATAAAGGCAGCAATCAAGAAAGTAACAACTGCTACAAGAGCATTTTTCCAATTTCCATCCGCTACAAGACCAGCATTGGTAACAGCTGAACCTGCGAGTCCAAGACCGATAACGATGATCATAGGTCCGATGATGATTGGTGGCAAGAGTTTATCAATCCATTTTGTACCCGCAAAACGAACACCAGCAGCCACAAGGACATATACTAAACCAGTCAAGATAACCCCTGTTTGAGCAGCGGATACATCACCACCCATTTCTTTCATAGCCAGTGACATAGCTGTGATAAAGGCAAATGAAGAACCTAGATAAACTGGAACTTTAAATCCAGTTGAAATCATGTAGATGAGTGTCCCTACACCTGAAGCAAAAAGGGCAACAGATACAGGCATTCCCAAAATCAAGGGTACCAAGATGGTCGCACCAAACATGGCGAAAACGTGTTGGAAACTAAGGAGAATTCCTTTTCCAGCCGAAGGACGTTGGTCAACGTCTAGTAACAAATCAACAGTTGATTCTTGTTTCATATAAACCTCACTTTTGGGCGTCAAAAAAGAGCCCATTATTTTACAGCAATAGGCCCTCAGAGTAAGACTTCTCTAAAATCTAGACTTTAAAGAGTTTTAAATATTTCTGTGTCTTCGTCACCTCACGGGATGACATTAAAAACCTTTGCTTGTGATAGTATAGCAGAAATTCCGAACTTTGTAAACATTTTTTACTAAAAAATTTAAAGCGGGCGTTTATTGGGCATGCCAGCCTTTCTTGGATATTTATTTGGTGTTTCTTTTTTCTTTTCTACTACTGTGATGTAGCGCGGATCTCCATTAGGTAGAGTGTAACTGAGATTGTCTTCGACCTTGCTAAAAAGGAGGTTGAGGGCATTTTTGGCTTCTAGTAACTCCTCTGGTGCATTGCTGGCCTTGAGTGCCAATAGTTTGCCACCAACTTGCAGGTAAGGAATTGTCAATTCAGACAAGACTTGCATACGGGCTACAGCACGAGCCGTTACAAAATCATATTGAGCACGGAATTTCTTGTCTTGGGCCAAGTCTTCGGCACGTCCATGGTAGAAATGTACACCGTCCAAATCCAATTCTTGAGCCAACAGTTGGAGGAAGTTGATGCGCTTATTTAGCGAATCAATGATGGTCACATCTAGCTGAGGATAGAGGATTTTCATAGGTAGACTAGGAAATCCTGCCCCGGCTCCAATATCAAGAAGTTTGATATTTTCATTCGGAATCAAACCTTGAAGAATGGGTGCAATCGAATCATAAAAATGTTTGAGATAAACTTCTTCCTTGTCTGTAATAGCTGTTAGATTAATCTTTTCATTCCATTCAACTAATAGCTCAAAATAACGTTCAAATTGTTTTTTTTGCTGGTCCGACAGTGGAAAATTTTGCTCGGCAAGCAAGTTGTAAAATGTTTCTGGTTTCATAGTTATTTCCTTCTTTAGTATCATCTTATTTTACCACAATCATTAAAAATTTGATATACTGGTACTAATCTAAAAGTAGAAAGGACTTATATCATGACTTGGATTATTCTTGGAGTTATCGCTCTTATTGTTATTTTTGTGATTGTTAGCTATAACGGTTTGGTTAAGAATCGTATGCAAACAAAGGAGGCTTGGAGTCAGATTGATGTTCAGTTGAAACGTCGAAATGACCTCTTGCCAAACTTGATTGAGACCGTAAAAGGTTATGCCAAATATGAAGGTTCTACCCTTGAAAAGGTGGCAGAACTGCGTAACCAAGTGGCGGCAGCGACTTCACCAGCAGAAGCTATGAAAGCTAGTGATGCCCTCACTCGTCAGGTTTCAGGTATCTTCGCAGTTGCAGAAAGCTATCCAGATTTGAAAGCTAGTGCAAACTTTGTTAAATTGCAAGAGGAGTTGACAAACACAGAAAATAAAATTTCTTACTCTCGTCAACTTTACAACAGTGTTGTCAGCAACTACAATGTAAAATTAGAAACTTTCCCAAGCAATATTATCGCTGGGATGTTTGGATTTAAAGCAGCAGATTTCCTTCAAACACCAGAAGAGGAAAAGGCAGTTCCTAAAGTTGATTTTAGCGGTTTAGGTGACTAAGATGTTGTTTGATCAAATTGCAAGCAATAAACGAAGAACCTGGATTTTGTTGCTGGTATTTTTCCTACTCTTAGCTCTGGTTGGCTATGCAGTTGGTTACCTCTTCATGCGATCTGGGCTTGGCGGTTTGGTTATTGCACTGATTATCGGATTTATCTATGCCATGTCTATGATTTTTCAATCAACAGAGATTGTCATGTCCATGAATGGAGCGCGTGAGGTGGATGAACAAACGGCACCAGACCTCTACCATGTAGTAGAAGATATGGCTATGGTGGCTCAGATTCCTATGCCACGTGTTTTCATCATTGATGATCCAGCCTTAAATGCCTTTGCGACAGGTTCTAACCCTCAAAATGCGGCGGTTGCTGCGACGTCAGGTCTCCTAGCTATCATGAATCGTGAAGAACTAGAAGCTGTTATGGGACATGAAGTCAGTCATATTCGTAATTACGATATCCGTATTTCGACTATTGCTGTCGCCCTTGCTAGTGCTATCACCATGCTTTCTAGTATGGCAGGTCGTATGATGTGGTGGGGTGGAGCAGGTCGCAGACGAAGTGACGATGATAGAGATGGAAATGGTCTTGAAATCATTATGCTCGTGGTTTCTCTACTAGCTATTGTGCTGGCACCTCTCGCTGCAACCTTGGTGCAACTAGCTATTTCTCGTCAGAGGGAATTCCTAGCGGATGCTTCCAGTGTCGAGTTGACGCGCAATCCTCAAGGGATGATTAATGCTCTACGCAAGTTAGACAACAGTAAACCGATGAGTCGTCCTGTCGATGATGCCAGCAGTGCACTTTATATCAATGATCCAAAGAAAGGGGGAGGGTTCCAAAAACTCTTTTATACCCACCCACCTATCTCAGAACGGATTGAACGTTTAAAACATATGTAAAAAAGAATCCAGAGGTCGTCTCTGGATTTTTGCTATGTTGCAAATTTATAAATCTTCTAAATTAACTACTTCCAAACCATGTTCTGTCAATCGATAGATGGTCGAACAGACTTCTTTTAAGAAACGACGGTCATGCGAAACAGTAATGAGACCGCTTGGATAGGTTGCAAAGAGTTTCCTGATGTGGGGTTGAGAAGTGGGAGAAAAGTTTCGTGTGGGTTCATCCAGTAGGAGAAAGTTTGGTTTGCGTAAGACTAAATCCAAAAGCAGGAGTTTTCCCTGTTGTCCGCCAGATAAGGAGCGGATTTGATGCTGCATTTCTGGGTAACTGAAATTGAGGCTGGCTAAGTAGGATTGGATTTTCTGTAGTTCCTCTTTTTCCCCAGCTTTGCTGAGATAGGCTACTGGAGATAAATCTAATTGCAGTTTCTTATGGTAATCTTGTGGCATATAACCAAGCGAAATTTCTCTTTTATCATTAAGAAGTTGCTGTAACTTGGCTAACAGAGTTGATTTACCAACACCATTTTGGCCGATGATACCGATTTTTTCTTGGCCACGGACAGTTAGTTGTAGTTCTCGAGCCAAAACTCGGTCGTCAATGGATAAATTTTCTTTTTCCAGCTGGATTAAGACTTTAGAAGCAGGTAATGGCTGTATATCTGAGAAGAAAAGTTGAATGTGTTCTTTTTCAAGTGGTTTTTGGGTCATGGACTTAGCTGTCTTTTCAATGCGTTTTTCTTGAGAGAGAACATTTTTCATCTTTTTAGCTAATAGGCGCCCAGCAGTACTGTCTTTGGTAGCTCGAAGCGCAGTTTCTACATTTTGCTTGACTCGCCGATGTTTTTCCATGGTTTTATCGTAGGCTCGTTGGTCGTTAGCAGCTTGTTGGCTTTGTTTTATAAAATTAGCCTTTCTCTGGTCGCTATAGCTATCATAGTCTAAATGCTCTACTAGCGTTTCCGCTTCTTTACGGTGCTTGACCAGTCGCAAGTGGACAATAGTATCAGCCGTTTCAGAAAGAAAGTCTTCATCATGGGAAATGAAAATAACGGTTTGCCGAATCTTTCGAATCTGACTTTTTAGCCAATCAACCGTCTCAAGGTCTAGGTCATTTGAAGGTTCATCTAAAAATAGAATCTCAAAGGGTTTGGCTAACTCATGGATGAGCTGAATTTTCAAAGCTTCGCCCCCCGAAAGGCTTCCAATCTCTTGAACGCTAGCGAAACGGTTGCTATCAAAGTGTAACTCCTCAGCCAAACGATAGAGGATACTGTAGTCTAAATCAGCAAAATCCAAAAAGAAGTAGTCGTGTAGACTTTTCTTTTTCAGCTCTTCGGGGAGTTTTTGAGGAATGTAGGCTATTGATTGATAATCAGATTGAATGTCTCCCCTGATAGTGAAATCAGGTAAAGTTTCTCCCATTAAAGTTTTAATCAAGGTTGATTTGCCATTTCCTTCCTCTCCAATAATAGCTATCTTTTCCCCGTCTTGGATGGTCATGTTTAAGTCTGAGACAAGGTCTCGTAAATCTTTGTTTTGTGTGATGGTCAGGTGATTGATTTTTATCATATGATTGCCCTTTCTAGAATGTCGATAGTGCATAACAAAAAGCTCTACTTTATCTAGTAGAGCCCAAAGTCACTGTCAAAACTCTATTATCCTCGTTGAAAAGCTCGTCAAACTAGCTTAGGATTGCCTAATCCAACTCAAGAGGAGCAGATGGTTAGCCTTCTAGTTTTTTGATTTTCAATGAGGATAAGATACTAGAAAATCTAGTATGAAAAGAGCACACAAAAAGAGACAAAAACAAGATCTACTAAATAAAGTTTCTTTATTTGATAGACTTAGTTGTTCATGTCTCCCTTACCTCCGAGTATTAGTATCTTTATCCTATACCTTTAAGGAAATTTTGTCAACAGAAAACTGACAATTCTAATCTCTAAAATCCGAAAACAGGTCCATAGAGAGTCAGTACGTGTTTGATATGCTCGTAATGGAATTTATCATAGTTTCGCCAAGCAGTGCGTGCTTGATCATTCAGTTTTAGGCTACCAAGACCAATCAGAAGACTGGTACGTTGGTAAAATTTCTCAAGGTCGATTAAAATACTGTTGTCCAACTTTTCCGCTTTTTTGAGCTCTTGCAGAGTAGTGTTTAGCAGCTCTTGCAGTCGAATATCATCTGCCCTACCCTGTTTGCAGCTTTGGAAACTTTTATTTAACTCGGATAGGAGTTGGGTTGCATTAGTAATGAGTTCTTTGTCTTTCATGTGAGCATCCTCCTTGCTCTGATGTATTATTGCCTATAGTATGGCACTAAAAAATGTCATAGTAAACATGTTAAAAAATCGAATGTTAATTAAAAAGTTTGGTGGGCTGATTTGTAGGCTTTTCATGGTATAATCAAGAGAGTAAATCTTTATGGAGGAAGTATGAAATTAAATATTCAAGAAATTCGTAAGCAGTCTGAAGGCTTGCATTTTGAACAAACGTTAGACCTAGCCGCAGACCTGCATGCACGCAATCAAGAAATTTTAGATGTAAAAGATATCCTTGCAGTTGGGAAAGTACAGTACGAAGACCGTATGTATTTTTTAGATTATCAATTATCTTATACCATTGTTCTTGCTTCAAGTCGCAGTATGGAACCAGTTGAGTTAGTTGAATCTTATCCAGTAACGGAAGTTTTCATGGAAGGTGCAACTAACCAACTAGATCAGGAAGTTTTAGACGATGATTTGGTCTTGCCTATCGAAAATGGAGAACTTGACCTTGCTGAGAGCGTGTCAGATAATATCCTTCTCAACATTCCTATCAAGGTCTTGACGGCTGAAGAAGAGGCTGGTCAAGGATTTGTTTCAGGAAATGACTGGCAAATCATGACAGAAGAAGAATACCAAGCCCAACAGGCAGTTAAGAAAGAAGAAAACAGTCCTTTTGCTGGCTTACAAGGACTATTTGACGGAGACGAATAATGGTCTTGTCAAAAAAACGAGCACGAAAAGTGCTGGAAGAAATAATTGCTCTGTTTCCAGATGCCAAGCCCAGTCTTGATTTTACCAATCATTTTGAACTACTAGTTGCGGTCATGTTGTCAGCTCAGACAACGGATGCAGCGGTAAATAAGGCTACACCAGGTCTCTTTGCTGCCTTTCCAACGCCACAAGCCATGTCTGTAGCGACAGAGAGTGAGATTGCTTCACACATTTCTCGCCTGGGACTGTATCGGAATAAGGCTAAATTCCTTAAAAAATGTGCCCAACAGTTACTAGATGATTTTGATGGCCAAGTTCCTCAAACACGTGAGGAATTGGAAAGTCTTGCAGGAGTTGGTCGCAAGACAGCCAATGTTGTCATGAGTGTGGGCTTTGGGATTCCAGCCTTTGCAGTGGATACTCATGTGGAGCGTATCTGCAAACACCACGATATCGTCAAAAAATCAGCGACACCACTTGAGGTGGAAAAGCGGGTCATGGATATCTTGCCACCGGAGCAGTGGTTAGCTGCCCATCAGGCCATGATTTATTTTGGAAGAGCTATTTGTCATCCTAAAAATCCAGAGTGTGACCAGTACCCACAGTTATATGACTTTAGCAATTTATAAGATGGGGTTTCAAAAGTTTTTGCTTGATTTTAAGCATGCTTTGTGCTATAGTATTTGATAACTAAATAGTCCTTTAAACCTGTCCCGTGAGGCAGGCAAGGAGCGCGATAAAGTAGAAGGGTGAAGTCTATACTGTATACAGTAGGGCTCGCTTAGCTATACATTTCAAGTCTCCTTGTAGAAGGAGACTTTTCTTTTTGGAGGTTTGTCATGAAGACAAAAGAAGTTGTAGACGAATTGACTGTCAAACGAGCGATTACGCGAATTACTTATGAGATTATTGAGCGCAATAAAGATTTGAATAAAATTATCCTAGCTGGGATAAAAACGCGTGGTGTTTTCATCGCTCATCGTATCAAAGAACGCTTGGAGCAGTTGGAAAACATCACTGTTCCTGTTGTGGAATTGGATACTAAACCTTTCCGTGATGATGTTAAAAGTGGAGAAGATACTTCTTTGGTTTCTGTCGATGTGACAGACCGCGAAGTTATCTTGGTGGATGATGTGCTCTATACAGGTCGTACCATCCGTGCTGCTATTGATAATATTGTAGGTCATGGTCGTCCTGCGCGCGTGAGTTTAGCAGTTCTAGTCGATCGTGGACATAGAGAATTGCCAATCCGTCCAGATTACGTTGGAAAAAACATACCAACTAGTCGTTCTGAAGAAATCATCGTAGAGATGGCAGAACTTGATGGCCAAGATAGAGTTCTGATTACTGAAGAAGCTTAGAAAGCTAAAGGAGTAGCCATGTCAGTAAATCAACAAGCATTAAACCATGTGGTGTCCATGGAAGACCTCACTGTCGATCAAGTGATGAAATTGATCAAGCGAGGAATTGAGTTTAAAAATGGAGCTCAGCTTCCCTATGAGGACCATCCGATTGTTTCCAATCTTTTCTTTGAGGATTCTACACGAACGCATAAGTCCTTTGAAGTGGCAGAGATTAAACTGGGATTGGAGCGACTTGACTTTGATGTGAAGACTAGTTCAGTCAATAAGGGTGAGACACTTTATGATACCATTTTGACTCTGTCTGCTTTAGGAGTGGATGTCTGTGTGATTCGCCACCCTGAGGTTGACTACTACAGAGAGTTAATTGCAAGTCCCACGATTACGACTTCCATCATCAATGGTGGAGATGGTTCGGGTCAACACCCTAGCCAGAGCTTGCTTGATTTGATGACTATTTATGAGGAATTTGGTCACTTTGAGGGTCTCAAGGTTGCGATTGCAGGTGACTTGGACCACTCACGCGTTGCTAAATCCAATATGCAGATTTTGAAACGCTTGGGAGCTGAACTTTATTTTGCTGGACCTGAGGAATGGAGAAGTCAAGAGTTTGCAGATTATGGACAGTTTGTAACCATTGATGAAATCATTGATCAGGTGGATGTCATGATGTTTCTCCGTGTGCAACATGAACGCCATGATAGTGGAGCTGTCTTTTCAAAAGAAGACTACCATGCCCAACATGGCTTGACTCAAGAACGTTATGACCGTTTGAAAGAAACAGCAATCCTTATGCACCCAGCCCCAGTCAACCGTGATGTAGAAATCGCAGACCACTTGGTTGAAGCACCAAAATCACGGATTGTCCAACAAATGACCAATGGTGTCTTTGTTCGAATGGCAATCTTAGAATCCGTACTGGCGAGTAGAAACGCCAACTAAAACACAAGACGTTAAAAGACGCCAGTGAGCGTCCACGAGAGGTGAAAATATGACAAAAAGACTTCTAGTATTAGAAGATGGCACAGTTTTTGAAGGCAAGGCCTTCGGAGCAGATATTGATGTAACAGGCGAAATCGTCTTTAATACAGGTATGACCGGCTACCAAGAATCCATTACAGACCAGTCTTATAATGGACAAATCTTGACCTTTACTTATCCTTTGGTGGGAAATTATGGAATTAATCGTGATGATTACGAATCCATCATTCCAACTTGTAAAGGAGTCGTTGTTTTTGAAGAAGCACGAAGAGCAAGCAACTGGCGCAACCAAATGACCTTGGATGAATTTTTGAAAGCCAAGAAAATTCCGGGTATTTCTGGAATTGATACGCGTGCACTTACCAAGATTATCCGTAAGCATGGTACGATGCGTGCAACCTTGACTCATGTTGGAGATAGTATGGACCATGTGACGGACCAGCTCCAAGCAACAGTTTTGCCGACAGATAATATCAAGCAGGTTTCTACTAAAACATCCTATCCAGCTCCAGGAGTTGGTTTGAGCGTGGTTCTAGTGGACTTTGGTCTTAAGCACTCAATTCTACGTGAACTTTCTAAACGCAACTGTAACGTGACAGTTGTTCCCTATTCGACAACGGCTGAAGAAATTCTCCATCTCAATCCTGACGGAGTTATGTTGTCAAACGGTCCAGGTAACCCAGAAGATGTTCCACAGGCACTGGATATGATTCGTGGTGTGCAAGGGAAAATTCCAATCTTTGGTATTTGTATGGGGCATCAACTCTTTGCAATGGCAAATGGTGCTAAGACCTACAAGATGAAATTTGGACACCGTGGATTCAACCATGCGGTACGCGAAATTGCTACAGGACGTGTGGATTTTACAAGTCAAAACCATGGTTATGCAGTTAGCCGTGAGGATTTGCCAGAACACTTGATTATCACCCACGAAGAAATCAATGACAAGTCAGTTGAAGGTGTGCGTCACAGATACCAACCTGCTTTCTCTGTTCAATACCACCCAGACGCAGCCCCTGGTCCACACGACGCAAGCTACCTATTCGACGAGTTTATCGAGATGATGGAAGCTTTTAAACAATCAAACTAAGAACGAGTAAAAGCTCGTCGAAGAATTTATTTAATGGCAACCTGAGAGTTGCCGAATAGAAAGGAGAAGATACATTGTTCGCGGAAGTGAACACGCCCTAAGAACTGTGTGAAAAAGATAAACATCGTCTTGACGCTGAAGGTGTCTGCACCGAGTTTCCTATTTTCACTGTGTTCTTTACGGGCTTTGTATCATAAACTATGCCTAAACGTACTGATATTCAAAAAATTATGGTGATTGGTTCTGGTCCGATTATTATTGGTCAGGCTGCTGAGTTTGACTATGCTGGAACCCAGGCTTGCTTGTCGTTGAAAGAGGAAGGTTATGAGGTTGTCTTGGTTAACTCAAATCCTGCAACCATCATGACGGATAAGGAAATTGCTGATAAGGTTTATATTGAACCGATTACACTTGAGTTTGTGACACGTATTCTTCGTAAGGAACGTCCAGATGCCTTGCTACCAACACTCGGTGGTCAGACAGGTCTCAACATGGCCATGGAATTATCTAAAAATGGTATCCTCGATGAGCTTGGTGTTGAACTTCTGGGTACTAAATTATCTGCCATTGACCAAGCCGAGGACCGTGATCTCTTTAAACAGTTGATGGAAGAGCTCAACCAACCCATTCCAGAATCTGAAATTGTCAACACAGTCGAAGAAGCAGTTGCCTTTGCAGCAACAATTGGTTACCCAGTCATCGTCCGTCCAGCCTTTACCCTTGGTGGTACTGGTGGTGGTATGTGTGCTAATGAGGAAGAATTGCGTGAAATCGCTGAAAATGGTTTGAAATTGTCACCTGTTACCCAATGTTTGATTGAACGTTCAATCGCAGGTTTCAAGGAAATCGAATACGAAGTGATGCGTGACTCAGCTGACAATGCTTTGGTTGTTTGTAACATGGAAAACTTTGATCCAGTTGGGATTCACACAGGGGATTCCATTGTATTTGCCCCTGCGCAAACCATGTCAGACTATGAAAACCAAATGCTACGTGACGCGAGCTTGAGCATCATTCGTGCCCTCAAAATTGAAGGTGGATGTAATGTTCAGCTGGCCCTTGACCCCCATAGCTTTAAGTATTATGTCATCGAAGTAAACCCTCGTGTATCACGTTCGTCAGCACTTGCTTCTAAGGCGACAGGTTACCCAATTGCTAAGTTAGCTGCTAAGATTGCAGTAGGTTTGACTTTGGATGAGGTTATTAACCCAGTTACAGGTTCAACCTATGCCATGTTTGAGCCTGCCCTTGACTATGTGGTTGCCAAGATTCCGCGTTTCCCATTTGACAAGTTTGAAAAAGGGGAGCGTCGTCTAGGTACACAAATGAAGGCGACCGGAGAAGTCATGGCGATTGGCCGTAACATCGAAGAGTCACTTCTTAAAGCTTGTCGTTCCCTTGAAATTGGTGTGCACCACAATGAAATGCCTGAACTTGCCAGTGTTTCAGATGATGACTTGATTGAAAAAGTAGTCAAAGCCCAAGACGATCGTCTTTTCTATGTATCAGAAGCAATTCGTCGTGGCTACACACCAGAAGAAATTGCAGAGCTTACAAAAATTGATATTTTTTATCTGGATAAACTCTTGCATATCTTTGAAATTGAGCAGGAGTTGGGCGCACATCCTCAGGATGTCGATGTCCTGAAAACAGCTAAACTAAATGGATTTTCAGACCGTAAGGTTGCTGAACTCTGGGAAACGACAGCTGACCAAGTTCGCCAACTTCGTTTGGAAAACAAGATTGTTCCTGTTTATAAGATGGTAGATACTTGTGCGGCAGAATTTGACTCTGAAACACCATACTTCTATTCAACCTATGGTTGGGAAAACGAGTCTATCAAGTCTGATAAGGAATCCGTTCTAGTTCTAGGTTCTGGTCCAATCCGTATCGGTCAAGGGGTCGAGTTTGACTACGCAACTGTTCATTCAGTTAAGGCTATTCAGGCGGCTGGCTATGAAGCCATCATCATGAATTCAAACCCAGAGACCGTTTCTACAGACTTCTCTGTATCAGATAAGCTTTACTTTGAGCCATTGACATTTGAAGATGTTATGAACGTCATTGACTTGGAGCAACCAAAAGGTGTTATTGTTCAGTTCGGTGGTCAAACAGCTATCAACCTAGCTGAACCATTGGCTAAAGCAGGTGTGACTATTCTTGGTACGCAAGTAGCTGACCTAGACCGTGCGGAAGACCGTGACCTCTTCGAGCAAGCTCTAAAAGATTTGGATATTCCACAGCCACCAGGACAAACGGCTACCAATGAAGAAGAAGCAGTTCTTGCAGCTCGCAAGATTGGCTTCCCAGTTCTTGTCCGCCCATCTTATGTACTTGGTGGACGTGCCATGGAAATCGTTGAAAACGAAGAAGACCTTCGCTCTTATATGCGTACTGCGGTTAAGGCAAGTCCAGACCACCCTGTTCTTGTTGACTCTTATATCGTCGGACAAGAGTGTGAAGTCGATGCCATTTCAGACGGACAAAACGTCCTCATCCCTGGTATCATGGAGCATATCGAACGTGCCGGTGTCCACTCAGGTGACTCAATGGCCGTTTATCCACCACAAACCTTGTCGCAAAAGGTGCAAGAAACAATCGCAGACTATACTAAACGCCTAGCAATCGGTCTTAACTGCCTTGGAATGATGAACATCCAGTTTGTCATCAAGGATGAAAAAGTCTATGTTATTGAGGTCAATCCACGTGCCAGCCGTACGGTGCCATTCCTTTCTAAGGTAACCAATATCCCTATGGCTCAAGTAGCAACCAAGCTCATTCTGGGTCAAAAACTTGAAGAACTTGGCTACCAAGATGGACTTTACCCTGAAAGTACCCGCGTTCATATCAAGGCACCTGTCTTCTCCTTTACGAAACTAGCTAAGGTAGACAGCTTGCTCGGTCCTGAAATGAAGTCAACAGGTGAAGTTATGGGTTCTGATACGACTTTGGAAAAAGCTCTCTATAAAGCCTTTGAAGCTTCTTACCTACACTTGCCAACCTTTGGTAATGTTGTCTTTACTATCGCTGATGATGCCAAAGAAGAGGCCTTGGATTTGGCTCGTCGTTTTCAAAATATTGGCTATGGAATTCTCGCGACAGAAGGGACAGCAGCCTTCTTTGCCAGTCATGGATTGCAAGCCCAACCTGTTGGTAAGATTGGTGATGACGATAAGGATATTCCAAGTTTTGTTCGCAAAGGAAGAATTCAAGCTATCATTAATACAGTTGGAACAAAACGAACTGCTGACGAAGATGGAGAGCAAATTCGCCGTTCAGCTATTGAACACGGAGTGCCCCTCTTCACAGCCTTAGATACAGCTAACGCCATGCTCAAAGTATTGGAAAGCCGTAGTTTTGTCACAGAAGCAATTTAAATAGAAAAAAGAGAAGGTGTAACGATCTTCTCTTTTTTGTTATATTTTTTCTTGTAAACTACTGCTTAATCAGCTTTTGCGATAAGCTTTAATGCTATGACTATACCATTCTTGCATTTCCTTTGATGGTGGTGTCATATAATCCCCGTACATCTGGGTTAAAAATTGATCATATTTTTTAGGGACGGGCAACATACGGCCTTCAAACTCAGTTAAGATGAGTTCTTTAAAGGTATCAACTGGGAAGACTTCTTTCATTCCTTCTTTACCAATACCAATTCCTCCCTCATATTGAGGAGTGTTAGTTGCAGCATTTTTGACTAGCTGATCAATTTTCTTGTAAAAGTAACGGGGATTGACAAATCGGAGGGCGTACCAGCTACATAATCTTAGAAAATCTTTTAACTTGCTGTCACCGTGAACTGCGCGTGATTTTTTAATATAAGCTAGTTGACGAAGGGCTACATACTTATAACTCTTGTCGACAATGCTCAAATCTGTAAAGCGATCAATTGGGAAGACATCGATAAAGAGACTGGTGTCATGACGCTTGTACTTAACATGGTCTTCGATAACAGTAGAAGTATCCAAAATCGATGCGAAATTATGGAAGTACCAAGAAGAAGTGTCGTATGAAAGAACCTTATAGCGAGGGTGATTTTCTTTTTCAATAATCTTCAGTAAACGCTCATAATCTTCACGATAGAGAGAAATATCAATATCATCATCCCATGGAATCATACCTTTGTGGCGGATAGCTCCAAGCATGGTTCCATAACTGAGAAAATAAGGAATATTATGTTTCTTACAAGTCTCATCAATATAGTCTAGCAGGGCTAGTTGAATTTCTTTAATTTCTTTTTTTTCTAAATACTGCATCCTAATCCTCCAATTTGTAAGCGTGAAATTCATGGCTGTAGAAGCGTTTTTCTTCTGGTGGTAGGGTCATATAATCTCCATAAAATTGTGTCAAAATAGTATCAAACTTTTCAGGTGCAGGAAGGCTTAAATTTTCAAAGGGTAAATCAATTGTTTTATCAAAGGTACCACTTGGGAAGACTTCCTTTTCTTTAAATTTAGAAGGGATAAAAGCCATATACTGCCCATCCTTACGACTATATTTTTGAATTTCTTTCTCGATTTTATGTGCGAAATAACGAGGAGAAACAGGTCGAAGGAGTAACCAGAAGGCTGTTCGTATCCAATCTTTTAAAAGGTTATCTTTATAGACAATATTTTTGTGTTTACTGAAAGACAGAAGTTTGAAGCTTTCCAGCTTATAACAAGTATCAATGACCTTAGGATCATCAAAGCGATCCATAGGGAAAATATCGATAAAAACACCTGACTCATAGGTTTTTGTATTCCGAGTATCAATAATTTTAGTCGTACTGTCTGTTATTTTGATAAAGTTGTTAAAGTAGTTCTTATCAGTTTCTAAGGAAAGGAGCTTATATTTGCTTTTTTCCTTTTGAAAAATGTTTATAAATCGTTGGTAGTCTTCTCGAGGCATGGACAGATCAATATCGTCGTCCCAAGGGATAAAGCCCTCATGTCGAACTGCCCCAATCAGAGTACCGTAGTTAATAATATAGTTGATATTGTGCTTTTTACAGAGAGTATCAATATAATCCAAAATTTCTAATTCAATTTGTTTGGCATCTTCAATGGTTAGTTGTTTCATTCTAAACTCCTATGATCTTTTGAATTTATTTTTTAAGGCTAGGACATGGTTTAAAAATTCATAGAAAATGCTATCTTTGGTGAAGGCAAGTAGACCAATATAAGAGATGGCTGATAGCAAGACAATCAAACCAGTATTAATCAAAAATGGCAAATTAATGACCATATCCACAGGATACAAGAAATTAATCAGGAAATAAATTCCTACAAAGGAAAGTGAAAAGAGCGAGTATCGAATAGTATAGCTGAAGATATGTCCTAAGTGGATGAGTTGTTTTCTATGGATGAAAATGATATAGAAAACAAGTAGAGAGGCCTCTGATAGCATAGTTGTCAGTAAGTAGTATTCAGGAGCCACGATGTGGTTGAAAAAGAGGAGACTATTTAAGCCCAAATTGAGTAATCCTGCAAAGACTGTGTAAACTGTAATACGTTTTTCATAGCCATTTGTAAAGAGAATTTGGGAACCAAGAATAGTATCTAAGGCCAGGATAATCGTACGAAAAGCGAAGAGAGAGGTTAAGATACCGCCTCCGATATATTTTTCACTACCGTAAAGTAGGATGGCATTTGGTCCTAAAACCATGAGTCCGAAACTGAGTGGAATGATAAAGAAGTTAAAGATTCGACTTCCTCTGTTAACCAGAGAAACATAGGCTTCTTTGTCTCCTTTACCCAAATAGTAACTGAGACGAGGCACACTCACTCCGATAGCTCCTGTTACAACACCAGCTATAACGGTCACAATTCGCTGAGCCATGGTATAGTAACTAACGTTGACATCAATCCCTGTTTTAACGAGGAAGAGTCGATCCAAAAAAGTGAAGAGCATATTGGCATTGGCAAAGACCAACATGGCTGTCAAAGGGAGAAAGAGCGGTTTAAAATCACTTATGTGAATCTTAACAAGCTTAATGTCTCTTTTAATCCAAAAATAACTAATCAGATAGTTAATCAGTGTCGATAAACTCATCACAAGTGTATAGACAACAATATCGTGTTCATTTTTGACAAACAGGAAAATAGATACCAGCATCAGGATACGGATGAAGGCAGTCTTGTAAAAGAGAAAACTGTAATTTTCCAGAGCTTCATTGACCCACTCGATTGAAAAAATCTGGGCAATGAGTTGAATCCCCATAACAAGGTAGACCTTTTTGACGATTGGATTATCTGTAAAGAAGAGAGGATAGGCTAGGATATAGACAGCGGTGGTCAAAATCGTACAAGCTATGCACAAATAAAAAAGACTAGAGAAGGTTCTATTCAGATCTTTTTTGTTATCCTTGACATTACTGATGGCCCGTAAACCGTAGTTATAGACTCCATAAGTTGCAAAGGGTAAGAAAAATGACAAAATTGTGTCGACTGAGTTGAAGTAACCGTAGTCAGTTCGGTCCAAGACACGCGCGACGTAGGTACCAGTTAAGATGGGAAAAATAATATTCAAGACACGAATTCCCATGTAAGATAGAGCATTTAATTTTATACTTTTCATTCAATTTACCTCGTTTTTCATTATATCATAAAGTCAGCTAATAAGAAATGAAGGGCAGTAATACTCTTCGAAAATCAAATTCAAACCACGTCAGCGTCGCCTTACCGTACTCAAGTACAGCTTACGGCTAGCTTCCTAGTTTGCTTTTTGATTTTCATTGAGTATAAGTCAAGTAATCACTTTGAAGTTTCAAAGCTTAATTTTAAGCTTTCTTTAAGAAAACTATATTATTCTGAAGAACTCTAAAATTTCACAGCCATTTATTAGTAATGACTATTGAATTCCTAGTCACTACTAGAAATGGACTAGTTTCTTTGAATAATGGAACTGCTTAATCCTCCTATTCTAGAACGGGATGACTAGTATTTCTTTTATGATAGGACTAGATTGTGGTATAATAGAGAGAATAAGTTTTTTTAGTAAGACAAAGGAGAAAATAGATGATTTATGCAGGAATTCTTGCTGGTGGAACTGGCACACGCATGGGAATCAGTAACTTGCCAAAACAATTTTTAGAGCTAGGTGATCGACCTATCTTGATTCATACAATTGAAAAATTTGTCTTGGAACCAAGTATTGAAAAAATTGTAGTTGGGGTTCATGGAGACTGGGTTTCTCATGCAGAAGATCTTGTAGATAAATATCTTCCTCTTCATAAGGAACGTATCATCATTACAAAAGGTGGTGCTGACCGCAATACAAGTATTGAGAAAATCATTGAAGCCATTGATGCTTATCGTCCGCTTACTCCAGATGATATCGTTGTTACCCACGATTCTGTTCGTCCATTTATTACACTTCGCATGATTCAAGACAATATCAAACTTGCGAAAAATCATGACGCAGTGGACACAGTGGTGGAAGCGGTTGATACTATCGTTGAAAGCACCAACGGTCAATTTATTACAGATATTCCAAATCGTGCTCACCTCTATCAAGGGCAAACGCCTCAAACGTTCCGTTGCAAGGACTTCATGGACCTTTACGGTTCTCTCTCTGCTGAAGAGAAGGAAATCTTGACAGATGCATGTAAAATCTTTGTCATTAAAGGGAAAGATGTAGCCTTGGCCAAGGGTGAATACTCAAATCTGAAGATTACAACCGTAACAGATTTGAAGATTGCAAAAAGCATGATTGAGGAAGAGTAATAAAATGATTAATCAAATTTACCAACTAACAAAGCCTAAGTTTATCAATGTCAAATACCAGGAAGAGGCTATTGATCAAGAGAATCATATTCTCATCCGCCCTAATTATATGGCGGTCTGTCATGCGGATCAGCGTTACTATCAAGGAAAACGTGATCCAAAGATTTTGAATAAAAAACTTCCAATGGCAATGATTCACGAGTCATGTGGAACCGTTATTTCTGACCCGACGGGAACCTACGAGGTTGGGCAAAAAGTTGTCATGATTCCCAATCAGCCTCCTATGCAGAGCGATGAAGAATTCTATGAGAACTACATGACAGGGACACATTTCTTGTCTAGTGGCTTTGATGGCTTTATGAGAGAGTTTGTTTCTCTTCCTAAAGACCGTGTGGTGTCTTATGATGCTATCGAAGATACGGTTGCAGCCATTACAGAGTTTGTCAGTGTCGGCATGCATGCTATGAATCGCTTATTGACTCTTGCTCATAGCAAGCGGGACCGAATCGCCGTTATCGGAGATGGAAGTTTAGCTTTTGTGGTTGCCAATATTATCAACTATACTTTGCCAGAAGCAGAGATTGTGGTTATTGGTCGTCATTGGGAGAAATTGGAACTTTTCTCATTTGCCAAAGAATGCTATATTACTGACAATATTCCTGAAGATTTGGCCTTTGACCATGCTTTTGAGTGTTGTGGTGGTGATGGTACTGGACCAGCTATTAATGATTTGATTCGCTATATTCGTCCTCAGGGAACGATTCTCATGATGGGCGTTAGCGAATATAAAGTCAATCTCAATACTCGCGATGCCTTAGAAAAGGGCTTGCTCTTAGTTGGTTCCTCTCGTTCTGGTCGCATCGATTTTGAAAATGCCATCCAAATGATGGAAGTCAAGAAATTTGCCAATCGTCTTAAAAATGTCCTTTATCTAGAAGAACCTGTAAGAGAAATTAAAGATATTCACCGTGTCTTTGCGACCGATTTAAACACAGCCTTTAAAACTGTGTTTAAGTGGGAAGTATAAGTGCTGGAGGTTAATTGTGGAGAAAATCATTAAAGAAAAAATTTCTTCCCTACTTAGTCAAGAAGAGGAAGTCGTCAGTGTTGAACAACTGGGGGGAATGACCAATCAAAACTATTTGGTCAAAACAACAAATAAGCAATATATTGTTAAGTTCTTTGGTAAAGGGACAGAAAAGCTTATCAATCGTCAAGATGAAAAGTACAATCTTGAACTACTAAAGGATTTAGACTTAGATGTAAAAAATTATCTTTTTGATATTGAAGCTGGTATCAAAGTTAATGAGTATATCGAATCTGCGATTACGCTTGATTCAAGGTCAATCAAGACCAAATTTGATAAAATTGCTCCAATATTACAAACTATTCATGCTTCTGACAAGGAATTAAGAGGAGAATTTGCTCCTTTTGAAGAAATCAAAAAATACGAATCTTTGATTGAGGAAAAAATCCCTTATGCTAACTATGAAGCAGTTAGAGAAGAAGTCTTCTCCTTAGAGAAAAGATTGGCTGACTTAGGTGTTGACAGAAAATCTTGTCATATCGATTTGGTGCCTGAAAACTTTATCGAATCACCTCAAGGACGACTTTATCTGATTGACTGGGAATATTCATCAATGAACGATCCAATGTGGGATTTGGCTGCTCTCTTTTTAGAGTCTGAATTCACTCCTCAAGAGGAAGAAGCTTTCTTATCTCACTATGACAGTGAGCAAACACCTGTCTCTCGTGAAAAGATTGCCATTTATAAAATTTTACAAGATGCTATTTGGAGTCTATGGACAGTCTACAAAGAAGAGCAAGGTGCAGATTTTGGTGACTATGGTGTGAGTCGTTACCAAAGAGCTGTTAAAGGTCTGGCTAATTATGGAGGTTCATATGAAAAATAAAAATGGAGTTTCCTTCGGTCTACTCTCAGGTGTTTTCTGGGGGTTAGGTCTAACAATTAGCGCTTACATCTTTTCAATTTTTACAGATTTGTCGCCCTTTGTGGTGGCCGCTGCTCACGATTTCTTGAGTATCTTTATCTTACTAGCTTTTCTCTTGGTAAAAGAAGGAAAAGTTCGTCTCTCAATTTTCTTAAATATTCGCAATGTCAGTGTTATCATAGGAGCCTTATTAGCAGGTCCTATTGGTATGCAGGCCAATCTTTATGCAGTTAAGTATATCGGTAGCTCCTTGGCTTCATCTGTATCGGCTATTTACCCTGCGATTTCAGTTTTATTGGCTTTCTTCTTTTTGAAGCACAAGATTTCGAAAAATACTGTATTTGGTATTGTCTTGATTATTGGAGGGATTATTGCCCAGACCTATAAGGTTGAACAGGTCAATTCCTTCTACATTGGGATTCTCTGTGCTTTGGTTTGTGCTATTGCATGGGGAAGCGAAAGTGTTCTTAGTTCTTTTGCCATGGAAAGTGAATTGAGTGAAATCGAAGCCCTCTTAATCCGTCAAGTGACTTCATTCTTGTCCTATCTAGTGATTGTGCTCTTCTCTCATCAGTCATTTGCAGAAGTAGCTAATGGACAATTGCTAGGTCTTATGATTGTCTTTGCAGCCTTTGATATGATTTCCTATTTGGCTTATTATATCGCTATCAATCGCTTGCAACCAGCCAAGGCTACAGGCTTGAATGTGAGCTATGTAGTATGGACAGTCTTGTTTGCAGTTGTTTTCTTGGGTGCACCGCTAGATATGTTGACAATTATTACGTCACTTGTCGTCATTGCTGGAGTTTATATTATTATTAAAGAATAAAGGAGATTCGTGTGAAAGCTATCATCTTAGCAGCGGGATTGGGAACTCGCTTGCGTCCTATGACTGAAAATACCCCTAAAGCCTTGGTTCAGGTTAATGAAAAACCTTTGATTGAATACCAAATTGAGTTTCTCAAAGAAAAAGGAATCAATGATATCATCATCATCGTTGGTTACCTTAAAGAACAATTCGATTACTTGAAAGAAAAATATGGTGTTCGCCTCGTCTTCAATGATAAATACGCTGACTACAATAACTTTTACTCTCTCTATCTTGTAAAAGAAGAATTAGCTAACAGCTATGTTATTGATGCCGATAATTATCTCTTTAAAAATATGTTCCGCAATGATTTGACACGTTCGACTTATTTTAGTGTTTATCGTGAAGATTGTACCAACGAATGGTTCTTGGTCTATGGAGATGACTATAAGGTTCAAGACATTATTGTTGATAGCAAGGCAGGTCGCATCCTTAGTGGTGTATCCTTCTGGGATGCTCCAACTGCAGAAAAGATTGTCAGCTTTATCGATAAGGCCTATGCAAGTGGTGAATTTGTTGATCTCTATTGGGACAATATGGTTAAGGATAATATCAAAGAGCTAGATGTCTATGTTGAAGAATTAGAAGGCAATAGCATCTATGAAATCGATAGTGTCCAAGACTATCATAAATTAGAAGAAATTCTTAAAAACGAAAATTAAAGATTCCAACATCTGGCTGAAATAGTCGGATGTTTTTTTGATTTTTTACGAATAAATAGATGAGTAGAAAAAGAAATGGAGATATTTATGAAAATCACAAACTATGAAATCTATAAGTTAAAAAAATCAGGTTTGACCAATCAACAGGTTTTGGCAGTTCTAGAATACGGTGAAAATGTCGATCAAGAACTTTTGTTGGGTGATATTGCAGAAATATCAGGTTGCAGAAATCCAGCTGTTTTTATGGAACGTTACTTTCAGATAGACGATGCGCATTTGGAGAAGGAGTTTCAAAAATTTCCATCTTTCTCTATTTTAGATGACTGTTACCCTTGGGATTTGAGTGAAATATATGATGCGCCTGTACTTTTATTTTACAAGGGAAATCTTGACCTCTTGAAATTCCCGAAGGTAGCAGTCGTGGGCAGTCGTGCGTGTAGCAAACAGGGAGCTAAGTCAGTTGAAAAAGTCATTCAGGGCTTGGAAAATGAACTGGTTATCGTCAGTGGCTTAGCCAAGGGCATTGACACAGCAGCTCATATGGCAGCTCTTCAGAATGGCGGAAAAACCATTGCAGTGATTGGAACAGGACTGGATGTGTTTTATCCTAAAGCCAATAAACGCTTGCAAGACTACATCGGCAATGACCATCTGGTTCTAAGTGAATACGGACCTGGTGAACAACCTCTGAAATTTCATTTTCCTGCCCGTAATCGTATCATTGCTGGACTTTGTCGTGGTGTGATTGTAGCAGAGGCTAAGATGCGTTCAGGTAGTCTCATTACCTGTGAGAGAGCAATGGAAGAAGGGCGCGATGTCTTTGCTATTCCTGGTAGCATTTTAGATGGACTATCAGACGGTTGCCATCATTTGATTCAAGAAGGGGCAAAATTGGTCACCAGCGGGCAGGATGTTCTTGCGGAATTTGAATTTTAATACTCTTCGAAAATCTCTTCAAACCACGTCAGCTTCACCTTGCCGTAGGTATGGTTACTGACTTCGTCAGTCTCATCTGCAACCTCAAAGCAGTGCTTTGAGCAACCTGCGGTTAGTTTCCTAGTTTGCTCTTTGATTTTCATTGAGTATAAGAAGAAAGTCCGCTTACTAGACAAACTTTTCTTCTATATATAGTAGCTAAGTCTTGACAGTTATGGCAAAATGGTTTACACTTTATAAAGTTTATTACTTTGAAAAGGTGTGATACTGTGGCTACGGCAACAAAAAAGAAAAAATCAACAGTTAAAAAAAATCTAGTAATCGTGGAGTCGCCTGCTAAGGCCAAGACGATTGAAAAATATCTAGGCAGAAACTACAAGGTTTTAGCCAGTGTCGGGCATATCCGTGATTTGAAGAAATCCAGTATGTCTGTCGATATTGAAAATAATTATGAACCGCAATATATCAATATTCGAGGAAAGGGCCCTCTCATCAATGACTTAAAAAAAGAATCCAAAAAAGCTAATAAAGTCTTCCTGGCGAGTGACCCGGACCGTGAAGGAGAAGCGATTTCTTGGCATTTGGCCCATATTCTCAACTTAGATGAAAATGATGCCAACCGTGTGGTCTTCAATGAAATCACCAAGGATGCGGTCAAAAATGCTTTTAAAGAACCTCGTAAGATTGATATGGACTTGGTCGATGCCCAACAGGCTCGTCGTGTCCTAGACCGTTTGGTAGGCTATTCGATTTCGCCTATTTTGTGGAAGAAGGTCAAGAAGGGCTTATCAGCAGGGCGCGTTCAATCTATTGCGCTTAAGTTAATCATTGACCGTGAGAATGAAATTAATGTCTTTCAGCCTGAAGAATACTGGACAATTGATGGTGTCTTTAAAAAGGGAACCAAGCAATTTCAGGCATCCTTCTATGGAGTAGATGGCAAAAAGCTGAAACTGACTAGCAATGATGAGGTCAAGGAAGTCTTGTCTCGTCTGACTAGTAAAGACTTTTCAGTGGATCAGGTGGATAAGAAAGAGCGCAAACGCAATGCTCCATTACCTTATACTACTTCATCTATGCAGATGGATGCTGCCAATAAAATCAATTTCCGTACTCGAAAGACCATGATGGTTGCCCAACAGCTCTATGAAGGGATTAATATTGGTTCTGGTGTCCAAGGTTTGATTACTTATATGCGTACTGATTCGACCCGTATCAGTCCTGTAGCCCAAAATGAAGCTGCAAGTTTCATTACGGATCGTTTTGGTAGCAAGTATTCTAAGCATGGTAGCAAGGTTAAAAATGCTTCAGGTGCTCAGGATGCCCATGAGGCTATTCGCCCGTCTAGCGTTTTTAATACACCTGAAAGTATTGCTAAGTATCTGGACAAGGACCAGCTCAAGCTCTATACCCTTATCTGGAATCGTTTTGTGGCTAGCCAGATGACAGCTGCTGTCTTTGATACTATGGCTGTTAAATTGTCGCAAAATGGAGTTCAATTTGCTGCCAATGGTAGTCAGGTTAAGTTTGATGGTTATCTTGCCATTTATAATGATTCTGACAAGAATAAGATGTTACCGGACATGGCTGTTGGAGATGTAGTCAAGCAGGTAAATAGCAAACCAGAGCAACATTTCACTCAACCGCCTGCTCGCTATTCTGAAGCGACACTGATCAAGACCTTGGAGGAAAATGGGGTTGGCCGTCCGTCAACCTACGCACCAACAATTGAAACCATTCAGAAACGTTATTATGTTCGCCTTGCAGCCAAACGCTTTGAACCGACAGAGTTGGGAGAAATTGTTAATAAGCTCATCGTTGAATATTTCCCAGATATCGTAAACGTGACCTTTACAGCTGAAATGGAAGGCAAACTGGATGATGTCGAAGTCGGAAAAGAGCAGTGGCAACGTGTCATTGATGCCTTTTACAAACCATTCTCCAAAGAAGTGGCCAAGGCTGAAGAAGAAATGGAGAAAATCCAGATTAAGGATGAACCAGCTGGATTTGATTGTGAAGTGTGTGGCAGTCCAATGGTCATTAAACTTGGTCGTTTTGGTAAGTTCTATGCTTGTAGCAATTTCCCAGATTGCCGTCATACCCAAGCAATCGTGAAAGAAATCGGTGTTGAGTGTCCAAGTTGTCATCAGGGACAAATCATTGAGCGTAAAACCAAGCGTAACCGTCTCTTCTATGGTTGCAATCGCTATCCAGAATGTGAATTTACCTCTTGGGATAAGCCTGTTGGTCGTGACTGTCCAAAATGTGGCAATTTCCTCATGGAGAAAAAAGTCCGTGGTGGTGGCAAGCAGGTTGTATGTAGTAATGGTGACTACGAAGAAGAAAAGATTAAATAAGAGGAGAGTCCTGAAAGTGAATTTCAGGCTCTTTTTGGTTGGAACTTGACAAAATTCACCATTGTATGCGAAACTAGAAGAAGATTATTTTAACTAGGAGAAGTTATGCGTATTATTTATCTAATTATTGGCTTTTTATCACTGGCCTTGGCTATTATTGGGGTTGTTTTACCCTTGTTGCCCACAACGCCTTTTCTTTTATTGTCTATTGCTTGTTTCTCCAGAAGTTCCAAGCGCTTTGAAGATTGGCTTTATCATACCAAGCTCTATCAAACATATGTAGCTGATTTTCGCGAGACTAAGTCTATTGCGCGTGAACGTAAAAAAAAGATTATTGTCTCTATCTACATCTTAATGGGAATTTCCATTTATTTTGCACCTCTTTTACCAGTCAAAATCGGTCTGGGTGCTTTGACTATCTTTATCACTTATTATCTCTTCAAGGTCATTCCTGACAAAGAATAGTTAAAATAGTAGTTATTTGCCTTGATAAAATTGAAAATATATTTACAACAATATGATATAATAAATTCAAAGTAATACTCAAGGAGAATCAAATGATTTACGAATTTTGTGCTGAAAATGTGATCTTGCTTGAAAAAGCGATGCAGGCTGGAGCTCGTCGAATCGAACTTTGTGACAATCTAGCAGTTGGTGGGACAACACCCAGCTATGGAGTGACTAAGGCAGCGGTTGAACTGGCAGTTAACTACGATACAACCATCATGACCATGATTCGTCCACGTGGTGGCGACTTTGTCTATAATGAACTAGAAATTGCAATCATGCTAGAAGACATTCGTTTAACTGCTCAGGCTGGAAGTCAAGGGGTTGTATTTGGGGCTTTAACTGCTGATAAGAAGTTGGATAAACCTAATCTTGAAAAGTTAATTGCTGCATCAAAAGGAATGGAAATTGTCTTCCACATGGCCTTTGATGAATTGAGTGATGAGGATCAACTGGAAGCTATTGACTGGCTTAGTCGAGCTGGTGTCACTCGAATCCTGACTCGTGCGGGTGTATCTGGCGATTCACTAGAAAAACGTTTTGCTCACTATCACAGAATTTTAGAGCACGCTAAAGGTAAGATTGAAATTCTACCAGGTGGGGGGATTGACCTTGACAACCGTCAAATCTTTATCGACCAACTGGGAGTGACACAACTACATGGTACTAAGGTTGTCTTTTAAAAAATAGAAAGGAACTGCTAGCTTTGGGTAGCAGTTTTCACTTATGTTTGAAATTTTTAAATCCTATCAATTGAATCAAGAAAAGGCTCATGATTATGGTTTTGTAGAAAATAGTGGAGTCTGGACCTATAGTTGCCAGATTTTGCAAGGTGATTTTGTCATGACTGTGTCCATCAGTGCTGATAATGTGAACTTTCAAGTCTTTGACCAGGAGACTGGTGATCTCTATCCTCAAGTTCATATGGAAAGCATGAGGGGAAGTTTTGTCGGAAATGTCCGTGAGGCTTGTTTGGAGATTCTTTACCAGATTCGGAAGGCTTGTTTTGAGGTACAGGATTTTATCTGCCCTCAGACTAAGCGAATCATGACTCAAGTTCAGGAAAAGTATGGTAATCAGTTGGAGTATTTGTGGGAGAAATCGCCTGATACGGCAGTGTTAAGACACGAAGGCAATAAAAAGTGGTATGCCGTCTTGATGAAAATCTCTTGGGATAAGCTGGAAAAGGGCAGAGAAGGACAGTTGGAAGCAGTCAACCTCAAACATGACCAAGTAGCTGATTTACTTTCACACAAAGGCGTTTATCCAGCTTTTCATATGAATAAACGTTACTGGATTAGTGTGGTGCTTGATGATACTTTATCAGATAAAGAAGTATTGGAATTGATAGAAAAAAGTTGGAACTTAACTACTAAAAAATGAAACATTTCAAGGATTTTCAATTAGCAAAATATTCTCTACTGAAGAAATTTTCAGAAAATATTGGATTTTTTCTTGACAAGTACTTTTGCCTATGCTAAAATACTAAACAAGATATCAAACGAAGGAGAAAGTCAAACATGAAAACAGCTAAGTTTAATCAATTTGCTTTGTTGTTGAGGTACTCGGGCTAGTGCAAAAAGCATTAGTCCTGTTTGGCTTACCAAGCGGGAGTGAATCAACATCTCGCTTGGACTTCTGAGCGAGATGTTTTTTTAAAACCACATTTGGAAAAGGGGAAATCTTATGAGAACAGTTGAATTTCTAGATACCAGCCTTCGGGATGGAGAACAGACACCTGGTGTTAATTTTTCAATCAAGGAAAAAATTGCCATTGCAAGACAGCTGGAGAAATGGGGCATTTCAGCAATTGAAGCTGGTTTTCCAGCGGCTAGTCCAGACTCATTTACGGCAGTTCAGGAGATTGCTAAGACCTTGAAGAAAACGGCAGTGACTGGTTTGGCCCGCTCTGTCAAGTCTGATATTGATGCTTGTTACGAAGCCCTCAAGGATGCCAAATATCCACAGGTTCACGTCTTTATCGCTACTAGTCCCATTCACCGCAAGTATAAGCTCAATAAGAGCAAGGAAGAGATTCTAGAAGCTATTAAGGAGCATGTCTCTTATGCACGTTCCAAGTTTGAGGTTGTCGAATTCTCTCCTGAGGATGCGACCAGAACAGAGTTGGATTTCCTCTTACAAGTCGTTCAAACAGCGGTTGATGCAGGTGCGACTTATATCAATATCCCTGATACGGTAGGATTTACCACACCAGAGGAATATGGAGCTATCTTCAAATACTTGATTGAGAATGTCAAAACGGAACGTCAGATTATCTATTCGCCTCACTGTCATGATGACCTCGGAATGGCAGTGGCTAATAGCCTTGTTGCTGTCAAGAATGGGGCAGGACGAGTCGAAGGAACCATCAATGGTATCGGGGAGCGAGCTGGTAATGCTGCTTTGGAAGAAATTGCAGTGGCCCTCAATATTCGTCAAGATTACTATCAAGCAGAAACTAGTATTGTTTTAAATGAAACCATCAATACGTCAGAAATGGTTTCTCGCTTCTCAGGTATCCCAGTTCCTAAAAACAAGGCCGTTGTTGGTGGCAATGCCTTTTCTCATGAATCTGGTATTCACCAAGACGGAGTTCTTAAAAATCCTCTTACTTATGAAATCATCACCCCTGAATTGGTCGGTGTCAAGAGTAACAGCCTCCCGATTGGAAAATTATCTGGACGTCATGCTTTTGTTGAGAAACTGAGAGAATTGGCCCTAGATTTTACAGAAGAGGATATCAAACCACTTTTTGCTAAGTTCAAGGCGCTGGCTGATAAAAAGCAAGAAATCACAGATGCAGATATTCGTGCTCTGGTAGCTGGAACCATGGTTGAAAATCCAGAAGGTTTCCACTTTGATGATTTACAACTTCAAACTCATGCAGATAATGACATTGAAGCACTCGTTAGCCTAGCCAATATGGATGGTGAGAAAGTCGAGTTCAATGCGACAGGACAAGGCTCTGTTGAAGCTATATTTAACGCTATCGATAAGTTCTTTAACCAATCCGTTCGTTTGGTGTCCTACACCATTGATGCTGTGACAGATGGAATTGATGCTCAAGCTCGGGTTTTAGTCACTGTTGAAAACAGAGATACGGAAACCATCTTTAACGCAGCAGGTCTTGATTTCGATGTTCTAAAGGCTTCGGCAATTGCCTACATAAATGCTAATACCTTTGTTCAAAAAGAGAATGCAGGTGAGATGGGACGCAGCGTTTCTTACCGCGATATGCCTAGTGTGTAAAGGAGAATGCTATGACAAAGAAAATAGTAGCTCTAGCAGGGGACGGAATTGGCCCAGAAATCATGGAGGCTGGTTTAGAGGTTCTGGAAGCTCTAGCTGAAAAAACAGGTTTTGACTATGAGATTGATAGACGACCCTTCGGAGGTGCAGGTATTGATGTTGCGGGGCATCCCTTACCTGATGAAACCCTCAAAGCCAGTAGAGAAGCAGATGCTATTCTCCTAGCGGCTATCGGTAGTCCTCAGTATGATGGAGCAGTAGTTCGCCCTGAACAAGGCCTGCTGGCTCTCCGCAAGGAACTCAATCTCTATGCCAATATTCGACCGGTAAAAATCTTTGATAGTCTCAAGCATTTGTCACCACTAAAACCAGAACGAATTGCTGGTGTAGACTTTGTTGTGGTACGGGAGTTGACAGGTGGGATTTATTTTGGGGATCATATTCTTGAAGAAAGAAAAGCGCGTGATATCAACGACTATAGCTATGAGGAAGTGGAGCGGATTATTCGCAAAGCCTTTGAAATCGCAAGAAGTCGGAGAAAAATCCTTACCAGTATTGATAAGCAAAACGTTCTAGCGACCTCAAAACTCTGGCGGAAAGTAGCTGAGAAGGTCGCAAAGGATTTCCCAGATGTGACCTTGGAACACCAGCTAGTCGACTCAGCTTCCATGCTTATGATTACTAATCCTGCTAAGTTTGATGTCATCGTGACGGAGAATCTTTTCGGAGATATTCTATCTGATGAATCAAGCGTTCTATCTGGCACACTTGGGGTTATGCCATCAGCCAGTCATTCTGAAAATGGACCAAGTCTCTATGAACCTATTCACGGTTCAGCACCTGATATTGCAGGTCAAGGAATTGCCAATCCTATTTCCATGATTTTATCAGTGGCCATGATGCTGAGAGACAGCTTTGGACGTTATGAGGATGCAGAGCGTGTCGAGCGTGCTGTTGAGGCAAGTTTGGCAGCTGGTGTTTTAACAAGAGATATAGGTGGACAGGCTTCGACCAAGGAAATGACGGAAGCTATTATCGCAAGGTTATGAAGTTAGACGAAAAAATTACTCTAGTCCTTTTGATTTGGAATGTCATCATTTTCTTGATTTATGGCATTGACAAATCCAAGGCGAGGAGAAGAGCTTGGCGCATCCCTGAGAAAATCTTACTTATTTTAGCCTTTACTTGTGGTGGTTTTGGTGCTTGGTTAGCAGGAATCATCTTTCATCACAAGACTCGAAAATGGTACTTTAAAACAGTTTGGTTTCTTGGGATGGTGACTACACTAGTAGTCTTATATGTTATTTGGAGGTAATAGATGGCAGGAAAATCGATTTTTGATAAATTATGGGATCGTCATGTCATCACAGGAGAAGAGGGGCAGCCCCAACTCATGTATGTGGACCAGCACTATATTCATGAAGTGACCAGCCCTCAGGCTTTTCAAGGACTACGAGATGCAGGACGCAGATTGAGACGACCAGACTTGACATTTGGAACCTTTGACCACAATGTCCCGACAGTCAATATCTACGATATTCGAGATGTGATTTCTAAGGCTCAAATTGATAAGCTTGCTGAAAATGTTGAGGAGTTTGGGATTGAACATGCGGCCCACGGTTCCGAAAAGCAAGGAATCGTTCATATGGTTGGACCAGAAACTGGAAGAACTCAACCAGGAAAATTCATCGTCTGTGGAGACAGCCATACGGCAACTCACGGAGCTTTCGGAGCAATTGCCTTTGGAATTGGGACCAGTGAGGTCGAACATGTCTTTGCGACACAGACCCTCTGGCAGGTCAAACCCAAGAAAATGCTGGTGGAATTCACTGGTGTTCCTCAAAAAGGAGTTTATTCCAAGGATTTCATTTTAGCTTTGATTGCCAAGTACGGTGTTGCTTGCGGCGTTGGCTACGTGGTGGAATATCGTGGACAAGCTATTGATGCACTGAGCATGGAAGAACGAATGACCATCTGCAATATGTCCATCGAGTTTGGTTCTAAGATGGGAATCATGAATCCAGATCAAACCACCTATGATTATCTCAAAGGACGGGAATGTGTTCCAGAGGACTTTGAAGAGGCTGTGGCAGATTGGAAGACCCTTGTCAGTGATGAGAATGTCGTTTACGATAAGGTTATCCAGATGGATGTTTCAGACTTGGCTCCTATGGTGACCTGGGGAACCAACCCTGCTATGGGGGTTGACTTTGACAGTAGATTCCCAGAAATTAAGGATATGAATGATGAGCGAGCCTACAATTACATGGACTTGGAGCCTGGTCAAAAGCCAGCTGATATTGAACTAGGCTATATCTTTATCGGTTCTTGTACTAATGCTCGTCTCAGCGACTTGCAACTGGCTGCGCGATTTGTTAAAGGGAAGAAGATTGCTCCTAACTTAACGGCTATCGTAGTCCCAGGTTCTCGTCCTGTCAAACGAGCTGCTGAGAAGTTGGGCTTGGACAAGGTTTTCCTAGACGCTGGTTTTGAGTGGAGAGATCCAGGTTGTTCTATGTGCCTAGGGATGAATCCAGACAAGGTCCCTGATGGTGTTCACTGCGCCTCAACCAGCAATCGAAACTTTGAAGACAGACAAGGCTTTGGCGCTAAGACTCATCTCTGTAGTCCAGCTATGGCAGCTGCGGCAGCTATTGCAGGGCGTTTCGTAGATGTTCGGCAAATGCCAGAAGCCCAGTAAGGAGAGGATATGGAGAAATTTACAGTTTATACGGGAACGACCGTTCCTCTCATGAATGATAATATCGACACCGACCAAATCCTACCCAAGCAGTTTCTCAAGTTGATTGATAAAAAAGGCTTTGGTAAGTACCTCATGTATGCTTGGCGTTATCTGGACGACAAGTATACTGAGGATCCTGACTTTGTCTTTAATCAGCCTGAATATCGTAAAGCCAGTATTCTTATCTCAGGGGATAACTTTGGGGCAGGTTCTTCGAGGGAACATGCAGCTTGGGCCTTAGCAGACTATGGTTTTAAGGTCGTGATTGCAGGATCTTTTGGGGATATTCATTACAATAATGAACTCAATAATGGCATGTTGCCTATTGTTCAGCCTAGAGAGGTTAGAGAAAAGCTAGCCCAGCTCAAACCGACTGACCAGGTAACTGTGGACTTGGAACAACAGAAAATCATCTCACCGGTTGGAGAGTTCACTTTTGAAATTGATAGCGAGTGGAAACACAAGCTCTCAAATGGTTTGGATGATATCGGAATTACCTTGCAGTATGAAGATTTGATTGCTGCCTATGAAAAACAACGACCAGCCTACTGGCAGGATTAGAAGAAAATTAGAAAAGGAAATAGAACTATGACAAAACACATTCAATGGAACGGAACACTTTCACAAGAAGGCTATGACATTTTAAAAGGTGAGGGCGGATGTATCGTTTGCCCTACTAAAGTTGGTTACATTATCATGACCAGCGATAAGGCAGGACTTGAGCGTAAGTTCGCAGCCAAAGAGCGTAACCGTAACAAACCAGGTGTTGTTCTCTGCGGTAGCATGGATGAGCTTCGTGCTTTAGCACAACTTAACCCAGAAATTGAAGCCTTCTACCAAAAACATTGGGATGAAGATATTCTTCTTGGTTGTATCCTTCCTTGGAAACCAGAAGCTTTTGAAAAACTCAAAGCATACGGTGATGGTCGTGAAGAGCTGATGACTGACGTGCGTGGAACGAGCTGTTTTGTTATCAAATTTGGTAAAGCTGGTGAACAATTGGCTGCCAAACTTTGGGAAGAAGGCAAGATGGTTTATGCCTCATCAGCTAACCCATCTGGAAAAGGAAACCGTGGTAAAGTAGAAGGTATTGGAGAACGTATCGAAGGAGCAGTGGACCTTGTTATCGAGGCAGATGACTACGTTGCTTCTATCCAGCCTGACAAAACGATTGAAACTCGCTATGAGCAAGGTGTGATGGTGTCTATGGTCGATAAGGACGGCAAACTCATCCCAGAACAAGGAGGAGCTCGCTCAACTTCACCAGCACCAGTTGTGATTCGTAAAGGACTTGACATTGATAAAATCATGATGCACCTTTCAGACACCTTTAACTCATGGGACTACCGCCAGGGTGAGTATTATTAGAATAGAGAAGGAGTGGGGAGAAAACAATTTCCCCTCTTTTTTCTATTTACGCAAGAAAAATCCGAACATTATATTTTAATTTATAAAATTATTTGACAAAATCTGTACTTTGATTTATAATTAATTAAGGAAACGTCGGAAAAGGCGTAGAGATGCGCAAGCATAGGTAGGTCATTACAAAAGAAACGAGACATCGATATGTTAAATGAATTTCCAATTTTTGATTACGAAGATATTCAATTGATTCCAAATAAATGTGTCATTAAAAGCCGTGCAGAAGCGGATACAAGTGTCACTTTAGGAAATCACACCTTTAAACTACCTGTTGTGCCAGCTAATATGCAAACGATTTTGGATGAAAATGTAGCAGAGCAACTGGCTAAAGGTGGTTACTTCTACATTATGCACCGTTTTGATGAGGCAGGACGTATTCCTTTTATTAAGCGCATGCATGAGCAAGGGCTTATTGCTTCTATCTCTGTCGGTGTTAAGGATTATGAGTATGATTTCGTTAGCCAGCTCAAATCTGATGCTCCTGAGTACATCACGATTGACATTGCCCACGGTCATGCGGATAGCGTGATTTCTATGATTCAACACATCAAGAAAGAATTGCCAGATACCTTTGTCATTGCAGGAAATGTGGGAACACCAGAAGCTGTGCGTGAATTGGAAAATGCTGGTGCGGATGCTACTAAGGTCGGAATCGGTCCAGGTAAGGTTTGTATCACCAAGGTCAAGACAGGTTTTGGTACAGGTGGTTGGCAATTGGCTGCCCTTCGTTGGTGTGCCAAGGCTGCACGTAAACCGATTATTGCTGATGGAGGAATTCGTACTCACGGTGATATTGCCAAGTCTATCCGCTTCGGTGCTAGCATGGTCATGATTGGTTCCCTCTTTGCAGGACATATTGAAAGTCCAGGGAAAACGATTGAAGTCGATGGTGAACAGTTCAAAGAATATTATGGTTCAGCCTCACAATATCAAAAAGGTGCTTACAAAAATGTGGAAGGCAAACGTATCTTGCTTCCTGCTAAAGGTCATCTGCAAGACACTTTAACTGAGATGGAACAAGACCTTCAAAGTGCTATTTCTTATGCAGGTGGACGTCAGGTTGCTGACCTTAAACACGTTGATTATGTTATCGTGAAAAACTCCATCTGGAATGGGGATGCTTCCCACTAAGACGGGCTATCTCACTAGAAAAAAACTTGTTATTAGAGCAAATTTCTGTTATAATAAAACAAGTTTCCACCCTTAGTGTAATGGATATCACGTAAGATTCCGGTTCTTGAGATGGGGGTTCGATTCCCTCAGGGTGGATGTAAACATCCTAAAAAGCCTTTAATAGGGCTTTTTTCTTTACACAGCCCTAAATTGGCCCTTAAAACTGAAAATCTCTTTTTAAAGAATTCCCAAATGCTCTCCAGTCCCGTTTTAAAGTGACTCAGGGGGCTTTTTTTGATATAATAAAAAGGACTGTTATCAGTTAGAAAGAGGTTGGTATGAAAGAATTACAAACTGTACTAAAGAACCATTTTGCAATCGAATTTGCAGACAAAAATTTACTGGAGACTGCCTTTACTCATACGAGTTATGCCAATGAGCACCGCCTCTTAAAAATTTCACACAATGAACGCTTGGAATTTTTAGGAGACGCTGTTCTACAGCTATTGATTTCAGAATATCTGTATAAAAAATATCCTAAAAAGCCTGAGGGTGACTTATCTAAACTCCGTGCTATGATTGTCCGTGAGGAGAGTTTGGCTGGTTTTGCGCGTGATTGTCAGTTTGATCAGTTTATCAAGCTGGGTAAGGGGGAAGAAAAATCTGGTGGTCGCAATCGTGATACCATTCTTGGTGATGCCTTTGAGGCCTTTCTTGGTGCCCTCCTTTTGGACAAGGATGTGGCCAAAGTCAAGGAATTTATCTATCAAGTCATGATTCCTAAGGTTGAAGCAGGCGAATTTGAGATGATTACAGACTACAAAACCCATCTCCAAGAGTTGCTTCAGGTCAATGGGGATGTGGCTATTCGTTATCAGGTAATTTCTGAAACGGGTCCTGCCCACGATAAGGTTTTTGAAGTAGAAGTTCTTGTTGAAGGTAAGAGCATTGGTCAAGGTCAAGGTCGTTCTAAGAAACTAGCAGAGCAGGAAGCTGCCAAAAATGCCGTTGAGAAAGGGCTGGATTCATGTATTTAAAGGAAATCGAAATTCAGGGATTCAAGTCTTTTGCTGATAAGACTAAGGTAGTCTTTGACCAAGGTGTGACGGCAGTTGTTGGGCCCAATGGATCTGGAAAGTCGAATATTACAGAAAGTCTGCGTTGGGCTTTGGGGGAGTCTAGTGTCAAGAGTCTCCGTGGTGGCAAGATGCCGGATGTTATCTTTGCTGGAACAGAAAGTCGCAAACCGCTCAATTATGCTTCTGTAGTTGTGACTTTGGATAATAATGACGGATTTATCAAGGATGCAGGTCAAGAAATCAGGGTAGAACGTCATATCTATCGCAGTGGAGATAGCGAATACAAGATTGACGGCAAGAAAGTCCGTCTGCGTGATATTCATGACCTTTTCTTGGATACTGGATTGGGACGAGATTCCTTCTCTATCATTTCCCAAGGGAAGGTTGAGGAGATTTTCAACTCTAAGCCTGAGGAACGCCGAGCTATTTTTGAAGAAGCTGCTGGAGTTTTAAAATACAAGACTCGCAGAAAAGAAACTGAGAGTAAACTGCAGCAAACCCAGGATAATCTGGATCGTCTAGAAGACATTATCTATGAGTTGGACAATCAAATCAAGCCTCTTGAGAAGCAAGCTGAAAATGCTCGTAAGTTTCTAGATTTGGAAGGCCAACGTAAAGCTATTTACTTGGATGTTTTAGCTGCTCAAATCAAGGAAAATAAGGCTGAACTAGATTTGACAGAAGAAGAGTTGGCACAGGTTCAGGAACTATTGACTAGTTATTACCAAAAGCGTGAAAAATTAGAGGAAGAAAATCATACTCTTAAAAAGCAACGCCAAGATTTACAGGCTGAAATGGCCAAAGACCAGGGCAGTTTGATGGATTTGACCAGTCTAATTAGTGATTTAGAGAGAAAATTAGCCCTGTCGAAATTAGAATCTGAACAAGTAGCCCTGAATCAACAGGAAGCACAAGCTCGTTTGGCTGCTTTGGAGGATAAGAGAAATTTACTCAGCCAAGAAAAATCTGATAAAGAAAGCTCTTTAACTCTGTTAGAGGAAAATCTAGTCCAAAATAATCAAAAACTGAATCAATTAGAGGCTGAATTACTAGCTTTTTCAGATGATCCTGATCAGATGATTGAGCTTCTACGTGAACGCTTTGTAGCTCTTTTACAAGAAGAAGCGGATGTCTCAAACCAGCTGACCCGTATTGAGAATGAGTTGGAAAATAGTCGTCAGCTTTCTCAAAAACAAGCAGATCAACTACAAAAACTAAAAGAACAACTGGCTACAGCTAAAGAGAAGGCCAGTCAGCAAAAAGAAGAACTTGAAACTGCCAAGGAGAAGGTTCAGAAATTATTGGCCGATTATCAAATCTGTGCCAAGGAGCAAGAGGAGCAGAAAACTTCCTATCAAACTCAACAAAGTCAACTCTTTGACCGTCTGGATAGTCTCAAAAACAAGCGGGCTAGAGCCCAAAGTCTGGAAAACATCCTGAGAAATCATAGTAACTTTTATGCAGGTGTTAAGAGTGTTCTCCAAGAGAAAGATCGTCTAGGTGGAATAATTGGGGCAGTTAGTGAGCATCTGACCTTTGATGTGCATTATCAAATTGCCCTAGAGATTGCGCTTGGAGCCAGCAGTCAGCATATCATCGTGGAAGATGAAAACGCGGCAACCAAGGCGATTGATTTCCTTAAACGAAACAGGGCTGGTCGTGCAACCTTCCTTCCGTTGACAACGATCAAGGCGCGTACGATTTCTAGTCAGAATCAAGATGCTATTGCTGCAAGCCCAGGTTTCCTTGGGATGGCAGATGAGTTGGTGACATTCGACACTAGACTGGAAGCTATTTTTAAGAATTTGCTAGCTACGACGGCTATTTTTGATACCGTGGAACATGCGCGTGCAGCAGCTCGCCAGGTTCGTTACCAGGTTCGTATGGTGACTTTGGACGGCACGGAGTTGCGCACAGGTGGTTCCTATGCAGGTGGAGCTAATCGTCAGAACAACAGCATTTTCATCAAGCCAGAACTGGAGCAATTACAAAAAGAAATTGCTGAAGAAGAAGCAAGTCTGCGTTCTGAAGAAGCGAGTTTGAAGACCTTGCAAGACCAGATGGCTAGATTGACAGAAAGATTAGAAGTTATTAAATCTCAAGGAGAGCAGGCACGTATTCAGGAGCAAGGCTTATCCCTCGCTTATCAGCAGACCAGTCAGCAAGTTGAAGAGCTAGAAACTCTTTGGAAACTCCAAGAAGAGGAATTAGATCGTCTTTCTGAAGGAGATTGGCAAGCAGATAAGGAAAAATGCCAAGCACGCCTTGCTACAATCGCAAGTGACAAGCAAAATCTGGAAGCTGAGATTGAAGAGATTAAGTCTAACAAAAACGCCATCCAAGAACGCTATCAAAACTTGCAGGAAGAGGTAGCGCAAGCTCGCTTGCTTAAGACAGAACTGCAAGGGCAAAAACGTTACGAAGTTGCTGATATTGAACGCTTAGGTAAGGAACTAAGTAATCTTGATCTTGAGCAAGAAGAAATCCAGCGCCTTCTTCAAGAAAAGGTTGATAATCTGGAGAAGGTTGATACAGAATTGCTCAGTCAACAGGCTGAAGAAGCCAAAACTCAGAAAACAAACCTCCAACAAGGTTTGATTCGCAAGCAGTTTGAATTAGATGATATTGAAGGGCAACTAGATGATATTGCTAGTCATTTGGATCAGGCTCGCCAGCAGAATGAGGAGTGGATTCGCAAGCAAACACGTGCTGAAGCCAAGAAAGAAAAGGTCAGCGAACGCTTGCGCCATCTACAAGCTCAATTAACAGACCAGTACCAGATTAGCTATACTGAAGCTTTAGAAAAGTCTCATGAGTTGGAAAATCTCAATCTGGCAGAGCAAGAGGTTAAGGATTTAGAGAAAGCTATTCGCTCGCTGGGTCCTGTCAACTTGGAAGCTATTGACCAGTACGAAGAAGTTCACAATCGTCTGGACTTCCTAAATAGACAGCGAGATGACATTTTGTCAGCGAAAAATTTGCTCCTTGAGACCATTACAGAGATGAATGACGAGGTCAAGGAACGCTTTAAATCAACCTTTGAAGCCATTCGTGAGTCCTTTAAAGTGACCTTCAAACAGATGTTTGGAGGAGGTCAGGCAGATTTAATCTTGACTGTGGGGGACTTGTTGACAGCTGGGGTTGAGATTTCTGTTCAACCACCAGGCAAGAAAATACAGTCTCTCAATCTCATGAGTGGTGGTGAAAAAGCTCTATCGGCTCTTGCTCTGCTCTTCTCTATTATCCGTGTCAAGACCATTCCATTTGTGATTTTGGATGAGGTAGAGGCTGCACTTGACGAAGCCAATGTTAAACGTTTCGGGGATTACCTCAATCGATTTGATAAGGACAGCCAGTTTATCGTCGTAACCCACCGTAAGGGAACCATGGCGGCAGCCGATTCTATCTATGGAGTGACCATGCAAGAGTCAGGTGTCTCAAAAATTGTTTCGGTTAAGTTAAAAGATTTAGAAAGTATTGAAGGATGACAATTAAACTAGTAGCAACGGATATGGACGGAACCTTCCTAGATGAGAATGGACGCTTTGATATGGACCGTCTCAAGTCTCTCTTGGTTTCCTACAAGGAAAAAGGGATATACTTTGCGGTGGCTTCGGGGCGCGGATTTCTATCCTTAGAAAAATTATTTGCTGATGTTCGTGATGACATTATTTTCATCGCGGAAAATGGCAGTTTGGTAGAATATCAAGGTCAGGACTTGTATGAAGCGACTATGTCTCGTGAGTTTTATCTATCAACTTTTGAAATGCTGAAAACGTCACCTTATGTAGATATCAATAAACTGCTCTTGACGGGCAAGAAGGGCTCTTATGTGCTAGATACGGTTGATGAGACCTATTTAAAAGTGAGTCAGCACTATAATGAAAATATCCAAAAAGTAGCGAATCTAGAAGATATTACAGATGACATTTTCAAATTTACAACCAACTTCACAGAAGAAACGCTAGAAGCTGGAGAAGCTTGGGTCAATGAACATGTTCCTGGTGTTAAGGCCATGACAACTGGCTTTGAATCTATTGATATTGTTCTGGACTATGTCGATAAGGGAGTGGCTATTGTTGAATTAGCTAAAAAACTTGGCATCACAATGGATCAGGTTATGGCTTTTGGAGACAATCTTAATGACTTACATATGATGCAGGTTGTGGGACATCCTGTAGCTCCTGAAAATGCACGACCTGAAATTTTAGAATTAGCAGAGACAGTGATTGGTCACCATAAGGACCAGTCGGTTATAGCTTATATGGAGGGCTTATAATGGCAGATATAAAATTGATTGCATTGGACTTGGACGGGTCCTTGCTGACTACTGATAAAAGGTTGACGGATCGTACCAAGGCAACCTTGAAAGCTGCGCGTGATCGTGGCATCAAGGTCGTATTGACAACTGGTCGTCCCTTAAAAGCCATGGATTTCTTTCTCCATGAGCTAGGGACTGACGGTCAAGAAGATGAGTATACGATTACTTTTAATGGTGGTTTAGTTCAGAAAAATACAGGTGAAATCCTTGATAAGACAGTCTTTTCATATGATGATGTAGCACGCTTGTATGAAGAAACAGAGAAATTATCACTGCCTCTTGATGCTATCTCAGAAGGAACTGTTTATCAAATTCAATCCGACCAAGAAAGTCTTTATGCCAAATTTAATCCAGCATTGACCTTTGTTCCAGTGGACTTTGCAGACTTATCTAGTCAAATGACTTATAATAAATGCGTGACCGCCTTTGCTCAAGAACCCTTGGATGCAGCTATTCAGAAGATTTCTCCAGGATTGTTTGACCAATATGAAATCTTTAAATCACGTGAAATGTTGCTAGAGTGGTCGCCAAAGAATGTTCATAAAGCAACAGGATTGTCAAAACTAATCAGCCATCTTGGAATCGATCAAAGCCAAGTCATGGCTTGTGGTGACGAGGCCAATGACCTTTCTATGATTGAATGGGCAGGTCTTGGTGTTGCGATGCAAAACGCTGTTCCTGAAGTCAAGGCAGTCGCAAATGTAGTGACTCCAATGACCAATGATGAAGAAGCTGTTGCCTGGGCTATCGAAGAATATGTGCTAAAGGAGAACTAAGATATGGGATTATTTGACCGTCTATTCGGAAAAAAAGAAGAACCTAAAATCGAAGAAATTGTAAAAGAAGCTCTAGAAAATCTTGATTTGTCTGAAGATACTGAGCCTGCCCTTACAGAAGCTGAGGAAGTTTCTCAAGAAGAAGCAGAGGTTGAAGTTGTTGAACAAGTTGCGCTCCAAGAAGAGGAAAATCAAGAGACAGTTGAAGAAAATCAGGATTCAGAGCCAGTTGTAGAGGTTCATCAAGACGAAATAGAAGAATTGCCAAACTCAGAAGAAGTCACAGCAGAAGAGAATACTAAGCAAGAAGAAGCTGTAAAAGAAAATAATTCTGAAGTGCTTGAACCAGAAATGACTCAAGCAAAAGAAACTGTTCAGGAAAAATATGACCGCAGTCTTAAGAAAACTCGTACAGGCTTCGGAGCTCGTTTGAACGCCTTCTTTGCTAATTTCCGCTCTGTCGATGAAGAATTCTTCGAAGAACTGGAAGAACTGTTGATCATGAGTGATGTTGGTGTTCAAGTCGCTTCTAACTTAACAGAGGAGCTTCGTTACGAAGCCAAGCTTGAAAACGCCAAGAAACCGGACGCACTTCGTCGTGTCATCATTGAGAAATTGGTTGAGCTTTATGAAAAGGATGGTAACTACGATGAAAGCATCCACTTCCAAGATGGCTTGACAGTCATGCTCTTTGTTGGTGTTAATGGTGTTGGGAAAACAACTTCTATCGGTAAACTAGCCCACCGCTACAAACAAGCAGGTAAGAAGGTCATGTTGGTTGCGGCAGATACCTTCCGTGCAGGGGCAGTAGCCCAGCTAGCTGAATGGGGTCGTCGTGTGGACGTTCCAGTTGTGACTGGACCTGAAAAAGCTGACCCAGCCAGTGTAGTCTTTGATGGAATGGAACGTGCCGTATCTGAAGGTATCGATATTCTCATGATTGATACTGCTGGTCGTTTGCAAAACAAGGACAACCTCATGGCTGAGTTGGAAAAGATTGGTCGTATCATCAAACGTGTTGTGCCAGAAGCGCCACATGAAACTTTCTTGGCTCTTGATGCATCAACAGGTCAAAATGCCTTGGTACAGGCCAAAGAATTTTCGAAAATTACCCCTTTGACAGGAATTGTCTTGACTAAGATTGATGGAACTGCTCGAGGTGGTGTTGTTTTAGCCATCCGTGAAGAACTTAATATTCCTGTAAAATTGATTGGTTTTGGTGAAAAAATCGATGATATTGGAGAGTTTAACTCAGAAAACTTTATGAAGGGTCTCTTGGAAGGCTTAATCTAATCAAAAACAAAAATCCTGCAAGGTACAAACTTGCAGGAAATTTTTTTATTCTAAGCGACCATCTTGACGGTAGGCAATATCTGGTTGCCAAGTCCATTTGGCACCGAATTTTTCAAGTAAGTCAAAGCTTGCTTGAGGGCCCATGCTTCCAGCTTTATAGTCATGAAGTGGGGCACCATTTTCAGCCCAGAGCTCTTCGATACGGTCAATCAATTTCCATGATGCGCCAACTTCATCCCAGTGGCTAAAGTTAGTTGAGTTGTTATTTAAGACATCATAAATCAATTTCTCGTATGGTTCTGGAGACGCACCAGTTGCAGTCGCATCTGTACGGTAGTCAAGTGAGTTAGGAGCCAAGTTGAATTCTTCTCCTACTTGCTTCCCATTTAGGCTAAGAGAGAAGCCTTCTGTTGGTTGGATATAGATGGTCAAAATATTTGGAGCAAGTGGTTCTCCAAATATAGAGTCCATTTGTTTAAAGACGATGTTGACATGAGTTCCTTTTTCAGTCAGACGTTTACCAGTACGGAAGAAGAAAGGAACACCACGGAATCGATCGCTGTCTACAAAGAAGGCACCAGATGCAAAGGTTTCAGTTGTTGATTCTGGATTTACATTTGGTTCGCTACGATAAGAGATGTATTTCATGCCATCAATCTTACCAGAGCGGTATTGACCACGGATAAAGTGTTCTTTAAGTTCCTCATCAGTTGGATGATATAGGTTTTTAAAGACCTTAATCTTTTCAGCACGAATCTCGTCTTTTGTGAAGCTTGCTGGCTTGTCCATGGCAAGGAGGGAAAGCAGTTGGAGTGTATGGTTTTGTACCATGTCACGGAGGGCCCCAGATTGGTCATAGTAGCCACCACGCTCTTCTACACCCAAGCGCTCCGCAAAGGTAATTTGAACATTGTCGATAAAGTCCTTGTTCCAAACGTTTTCAAAAATCAGGTTTGCAAAGCGAACTGCAAAGATACTTTGAATCATTTCCTTACCAAGATAATGGTCAATACGGAAAATTTGTTCTTCGTCAAATGTTGCTAGGAGTTCGTTATTCAACTTGCTTGCTGTTGCATAATCTGTACCAAATGGTTTTTCAACGATTAAGCGTTCAAAACCTTTACCGTCAACAATGTTTTCAGACTTGAGGTGTTTGGCAATAGTTCCAAAGAATTGAGGTGCCATCGACAAGAAGAAGAGCTTGTTGTGTTCAGCTTGGTACTTGTCATTTAGTTCAGCCTGCAATTGACGTAAAGCGATGTAGTGTTCGGTATCATTGACATCATGACTTTGATAGTAGAAGTGGCTAGCGAATTCTTGAGCCTGTTCGGTACTATCTGCCAAATCAAGGATAGATTCAACCACTACAGATTCAAAATATTCCTTGCTCCAAGGACGACGAGCAGTTCCAATGACTGCAAAGTGCTTGGAAAGATTGCCGGATTTATATAGTCTAAAAAGGGAAGGGTAGAGCTTGCGTTTAGCCAGGTCTCCACTCGCACCGAAAATTGTAACAATAACCTTAGATGACATCTAGCTACCTAATTTCTATTTTTATTCCTAGTCTTGCTAGGTATGAGGAAACCTCATTTCATAAACTTAATTCTAACATAATTTTCCGAAAAATCAAAAAATCCAATACGAGATAGAAAAAAACTGCAAGGAAATCCTTACAGTTTGCGTTTAGACATTTAATACCTTGTCCAAGAACTCTTTCAGACGTGGGTGTTGTGGGTTATCAAAGATCTGATCTGGTGTTCCGTCTTCTAGGAATTCACCGTCTGCAGTAAAGATAACGCGGTTAGCAACCTGACGGGCAAATCCCATCTCATGGGTTACGATAATCATGGTCATGCCTTGCTCAGCCAATTCCTTCATAACGTTAAGTACGTCTCCGACCATCTCAGGGTCAAGGGCTGAAGTTGGTTCATCAAAGAGCATGATGTCTGGATTCATTGCTAGTCCACGAGCGATGGCTACACGTTGTTTTTGACCACCTGATAGGCTATCTGGATTGGCATTAGCTTTATCTGCTAGTCCAACCTTTTCAAGCAACTCCATTCCCAATTTCTCAGCTTCTTCCTTAGTCATCAACTTGTGCTCAATAGGAGCAAAAGTGATGTTGTCCAATACAGACATGTGTGGGAAGAGGTTGAAGTGTTGGAACACCATTCCGATATTTTCACGGACGTGGTCAACGTTGGTAGTTTTTTCAGTTAAATCATAGCCGTTCACAGTGATGTGACCGCTCGTAACTTCTTCTAGAAGATTAAGGCTACGGAGGAAGGTTGACTTACCAGAACCTGAAGGACCGATGATACAGACAACGTCTCCTTCATAGAATTTAGTCGTAATTCCTTTTAAAACTTCATTTTTCCGTAGTTTTTGTGTAAATCATTTACATCAATTTTTAATTTTGCCATTAACGAATCCTCTTTTCTAAGCGTTTCGCTAGTCTAGTCAAAAGTGTGATAATTACAAGATAGAAGATAGCAAGAATTGCATACATCTTGAAACTTTGGTAGTTACGGGCGATGATAATCTTACCAGTTTGGAAGAGTTCAACCAAACCGATAGCAGATACGATGGTTGTATCTTTAAGAGCGATAACGAATTGGTTAACAAAGTTTGGCAACATCAATTTAGTCGCTTGTGGCAAGATAATCTTACGCATGGTTTTTCCATAAGAGATACCCAAGCTTCGGCTGGCTTCCATTTGGCCAACCGGAACGGCCTGAATACCACCACGAACGATTTCAGCGATATAAGCAGCAGCATTGAGTGATAGGGCAATGGTACCAGCTACAAAGTCGTTAATTGGACTTTGTTGGCCTGTGATGGACTCGATGAAGTTTGGAATTCCCCAGAAGATGAAGGCTGCAAGAATCATCAAAGGAATACCACGGATAACGTCAACGAAAATCTCAGAGATCACACGAAGAGATTTGTAGGGGCTAACGCTAAACATACCGAAGATAATCCCGATAACAATAGCAATAGCAAATGAGATAAGAGCTAGAGCAAGAGTGATACCAAGTCCGCTAAGGAGCTGTTTGTAGTTATTTTGAAGCAAGCCCCAGATAGTTGTTTCGTCAACAGTGCTTGTTGAAGTAGTTGAAGATTCGCTAGCTAGGTATTTGTCAAGAATCTTTTGGAATTCACCGTTTGCTTTAAGGTTTGCAAGTCCGTTGTTGAACATTTCAATCAATTCTGGATTTGCTCCTTTTTTAACGGCAAAGGCTGTTTCACCGATTGGAGTTCCAGCGATTGGAGTTTTCAATTTTTGACCTTGGCTGATAGAATATTTGAGAACAGGCTCATCATCCATAACAGCATCGATGGCTCCAGTATTTAAACTGTCATACATTGAAGAACCATCAGCAAAGGTTTTAATTTTGTAACCGTATTTGCTTTGATTTTCTGTTAGGAAGGTTTGAGAAGCAGTTCCGTTTTTAACACCAACTGTCTTCCCTTTCAAGTCTTCATAGGAAGCAATGGTGCTTGATTCTTTGACACCAAGGATAGTATTAGCAGTGTAGTATGATTCTGAGAAGTCAAAAGTTGCCTTACGAGCATCTGTAACAGACATACCAGCAATGATACCATCAGCTTGTCCAGCTTGAACAGCACTGATAGCGGCATCGAAACCAGGGTTGGTGATTTCAACTTCAAAACCTTGGTCTTTAGCGATTGCCTTAATCAAGTCCATATCAATACCAGTAAATTGGTTACTTGAGTTTTGGAACACAAAAGGTGCAAAAGAAGAATCACTGGCAATGATGTATTTAGCTTTAACAGGAGTTGCTTTTAGACCTGCTGCAGTCGTTGTAGTTGGCACTGCTGAAGAAGATGATGCAGTCCATTTCTTGATGATTTTATCAAGACTTCCATCTTTTTTCATTTCAGCCAAGGCTTGGTTAAATTCAGTCACCAGGTGCTCGTATTTACTTCCTTTTTTCACACCAAAAGCAAAACTTCCTACAGCTTCACCATCCATTTCAATATGGAGGTCTTGACCTTGGTTAATGGCATACTCGATAACAGGTTTGTCATCCATCATAGCATCGATAGCACCAGCAGTCAAGCTGTTGTTCATCAAATCACCAGTGTCAAATGTTTTAATAGTAAAACCGTATTTATCTTTGATTGTTTCAAGAAAACGTTGAGCAGCAGTTCCGTTTTTAACACCAACGGTTTTGCCAGTTAATTGGTCGTACTTGCTAATCTTGTGTGCCTTTGTAGTTGCAATGACAACTTTTGTATCATAGTAAGTATCAGACATGGTGAAGACTTTTTCACGTTCTTTAGTCTTTGTCATCCCTGCCATGATAGCGTCAGCTTGACCAGCTTGAACCGCATTTACCGCTGCATCAAATCCAGGATAGGACATCTGAATATTCCATCCTTTAATCTCAGCGACTTTGTTGATAATGTCAACATCAATTCCTTTATAAGTTTGATCTGAATCTTTAAACTCAAAAGGTGCATAGGCGGTATCAGACACAATCTTAATCGTCTCTGCTTTTGCAATACCTAATGAGAAAATTGGGAATAAAATTAGCAAAAATGCTAGAAATTTTTTCTTCATTTTTAGTCTCCTTTTCCGAATATTTTCCCATTATATCAGAAAAAACTAAAAAATGCAAATCTAGGGGCTTTTATGTTAGAAGATATAACATAAAAAACCTTTGTTTCTTTATTGAACTGCTACCACAAAGTGCTATAATAATAGTATATAATAGAAGAAAAGAGGACGGAGATGTGAAGAACAAAAGAATTTTTAAAGACTTCCAAACTTCTAAAATGAGTTTAAACATTTACACAAGCCCCTTGTTAGCTTTTGTTTTTGTCTTCATAGGAGAGTTTGTGGCTTATACTTTATATGGTATTAGTTTGTTAGCTCTCATCGGACTTGCTAGAAATTTTGGAGAGGCTGGTCAAGATTTTGCTACCTACTTGCAGACCTTGCAGCAGAGCTTGACGGATAAAACAAGTGATTTTCGTTTAATTTTAGAATTGCTGGCCTTTGGGTTCGTTCTCAACACTGTGTTCAGATGGACTAGAAAAGTTGAGAAAAGACCTATAAGAACTTTAGGATTTTATAAAGAAAATTTCCTCAGCAATCTTGTTAAAGGATTTGGCCTAGGCCTGGCACTTTTTTTTCTGACCTTGTTAGGTTTAGTGGCCTTGGGGCAATATCGTTTTGAGTCCATTCATTTGAATCCTTATTCGCTAGCCTTTGTCATTTTTACCGTTCCATTTTGGATTTTACAGGGGACAACAGAAGAAGTGGTGGCCCGTGCTTGGCTCCTTCCTCAATTGGCCTCAAGAACCAATCTAAAACTAGCTGTTCTTATATCTAGCCTGTTCTTTACCCTGCTTCATGCGGGAAATTCTGGTCTCACCCCTCTATCTCTAGTGAATCTCTTTTTATTCGGAGTTGCCATGTCACTTTACCTCCTCAAAACAGATACAGTTTGGGGTGTAGCAGGTATTCATGGGGCTTGGAATTTTGCTCAGGGAAATCTTTTTGGGATTTTAGTTAGTGGTCAGCCGTCAGGAACGTCTTTGATGACCTTTTTACCACAAGGTAATCAAGATTGGCTATCAGGTGGCTCTTTTGGGATAGAAGGATCTATCATGACAAGTCTGATCTTGCTACTGCTGATTGTCTATCTCGCTTATCAATTAAAGAAAGAAAATGAAAGGATGTGACTTCGGTCCGTCCTTTTCTTCGTGAAAATGTTACAAGTATGCTAAAATAGGAATAGCACATCAAGAGAGGATTCTTATGATTAACCGCATTACTGACAATCAATTTAAACTAGTATCAAAATATGAACCATCAGGAGACCAACCCCAAGCTATCGAGCAGTTGGTTGATAATATCGAGGGGGGCGAAAAAGCTCAGATTCTGATGGGGGCGACTGGTACAGGGAAGACCTATACCATGAGTCAGGTCATTTCCAAAGTCAATAAACCCACTCTGGTCATCGCCCACAATAAGACTCTGGCAGGACAGCTCTATGGGGAGTTTAAGGAATTTTTCCCTGAGAATGCTGTTGAGTATTTTGTGTCTTACTATGATTATTACCAGCCAGAAGCCTATGTACCTTCTAGTGATACCTATATTGAAAAGGACAGCTCTGTCAATGACGAGATTGACAAGCTTCGTCACTCAGCAACTTCGGCTCTTTTGGAGCGCAATGATGTTATTGTCGTGGCCTCAGTCTCTTGTATCTATGGTTTGGGTTCGCCCAAGGAATACGCTGATAGTGTCGTGAGTCTCCGTCCAGGTCTTGAAATTTCTCGTGATAAACTCTTGAATGACTTGGTCGATATTCAGTTTGAACGTAATGATATTGATTTCCAACGGGGAAGATTTCGTGTTCGTGGGGATGTGGTGGAGATTTTCCCTGCTTCTCGTGATGAGCATGCCTTTCGAGTGGAGTTTTTCGGAGACGAAATTGACCGCATCCGTGAGGTTGAAGCTTTGACTGGTCAAGTCCTTGGAGAAGTAGATCATCTGGCGATTTTTCCTGCCACCCACTTTGTGACCAATGACGACCATATGGAAGTTGCTATTTCCAAGATTCAGGCGGAGTTGGAAGAGCAGTTAGCAGTCTTTGAGGAGGAAGGTAAATTACTGGAAGCACAGCGCTTGAAACAGCGGACAGAGTACGATATCGAAATGCTGCGTGAGATGGGCTATACCAATGGGGTTGAAAATTATTCTCGCCACATGGATGGACGTAGCGAAGGTGAGCCTCCTTATACGCTTCTCGATTTCTTCCCAGATGATTTCTTAATCATGATTGACGAGAGTCACATGACTATGGGGCAAATCAAGGGAATGTACAATGGAGACCGTTCGCGTAAGGAAATGCTGGTTAATTATGGTTTCCGTTTGCCATCAGCTTTGGACAATCGTCCTCTCCGTCGGGAGGAGTTTGAGAGTCACGTTCATCAGATTGTTTACGTTTCAGCGACACCTGGTGACTATGAAAATGAACAGACCGAGACAGTGATTGAGCAAATCATTCGTCCAACAGGACTCTTGGATCCAGAGGTAGAAGTCCGTCCGACTATGGGACAGATTGATGACCTTTTGGGTGAAATCAATGCCCGTGTTGAAAAGAATGAACGAACCTTTATCACCACTTTGACTAAGAAAATGGCAGAGGACTTGACCGACTACTTCAAGGAAATGGGTATCAAGGTCAAGTACATGCACTCGGATATCAAGACCTTGGAACGGACGGAGATTATCCGTGACCTACGCTTGGGTGTCTTTGATGTCTTGGTCGGAATCAACCTGCTCCGTGAAGGAATTGACGTTCCTGAAGTGAGCCTCGTAGCTATTCTCGATGCTGACAAGGAAGGTTTCCTTCGTAACGAGCGTGGTCTCATCCAGACCATTGGTCGTGCTGCTCGTAATAGTGAGGGACATGTCATTATGTATGCGGACACTGTGACCCAGTCTATGCAACGTGCCATCGATGAAACTGCCCGTCGTCGCAAAATCCAGATGGCTTATAATGAAGAGCATGGTATCGTTCCACAAACCATCAAGAAAGAAATCCGTGACCTGATTGCTGTGACCAAGGCAGTTGCTAAGGAAGAAGACAAGGAAGTTGACATCAACAGCCTCAACAAACAAGAGCGCAAAGAACTGGTCAAGAAACTAGAGAAACAAATGCAAGAAGCCGTCGAAGTGCTTGACTTTGAACTAGCAGCTCAGATCCGTGATATGATGCTGGAAGTCAAGGCGTTGGATTAGGGGGATTTTATGAATATTTTAGTTATTAATGGACATCCTGATAAAGAAAGCTACTGCCAAGCAATTTTTCAAACGATTGTAGAAAACATAGACTCAAATAGACATGAACTTGAAATGATTAATCTTAATGCAGAAGAGTTTGATCCTGTTTTACGTTATGGTTACCGACAAAGGATGGAGGACGATCCGTTTATTCTACGCTCTCAATCATTAATCCAGTGGGCAGATCATTTCATTTTTGTTTATCCTATTTGGTGGAGTAGTATGCCTAGTCTATTGAAGGGCTGGATTGATCGTGTTTTTACGCCAGGCATTGCATACTCCGCAAATAATCGAGGAAGCTTTATTTTGAACTACTTGAGAGGTAAACAGTTCAAAAAGTTACTAAAAGGAAAAACAGCTAGTATCTATGCAACTTCTATGGCACCAACTTGGTGGTACAAAGTATTTTCTGGTCCGATTAACATTCCAGACAGTTATGGAATATCAGTATTAAAGAATGCGGTATTGAATCATTGTGGCATAAAAACAAAGAGGATTTCGATTTTAGGAGAGTTAGGCCGTGAAGTGAATACAAGTTCAACAAGACAAAAATTTCTACAAAAAGTAGCAAAGGAAGTCAAGGCGTTGGATTAAGGAGAAGAAAATAAATGACGGTTATTATCAAATCAATGGAAACTCCTGAAGAGATAGAAGGTAAATCCTTCGTTCACTGGCAAACGTGGAGAGAGGCTTATGATGACCTTTTGCCTGCAGAATTTCAGGAGACAATGACATTAGAAAGGTGTCTATTCTTTAGTAAAAAGTATCCAGAAAATACATTGATTGCGATGGATGGTATGAAGGTAGTTGGTTTTATAAGTTATGGCAACTTTCGTGATGAGACTATTCAAGCTGGCGAAATTATTGCCTTATATGTTTTAAAAGACTATTATGGAAAAGGTATCGCACAAAAGTTAATGAAAGCAGCTTTGATTGCTCTTGATCATTTTTGTGAAATTTTCTTATGGGTATTGAAAGATAATAAGCGAGCCATTGCTTTCTATTAAAAAACGGGTTTTACTTTTGATGGCCAAGAAAAAATACTTGAACTTGGAAAGCCTATAAAGAAAAACGAATGGTATTTTATTCTAAATAATTTTAAAAAGTAGAAGCTAGAATCTCTGGTACCAAGTCTGAAAATTTAATAAATTAGAAAGCGAGTAAATTTATGTCTCGTTCCCAATTAACAATTTTAACAAACATTTGTCTGATTGAAGACCTCGAAACCCAGCGCGTGGTGATGCAATATCGCTCTCTTGAAACCAATCGCTGGTCTGGTTATGCCTTTCCAGGAGGTCATGTTGAGAATGGCGAGGCTTTTGCCGAGTCAGTTATCCGAGAAATCTATGAAGAAACAGGGTTGACTATCCAAAATCCTCAACTTGTCGGCATTAAAAATTGGCCATTAGATACAGGTGGGCGCTATATTGTCATTTGTTATAAGGCGACTGAGTTCTCTGGTACCCTTCGCTCTTCAGATGAAGGAGAAGTTTCTTGGGTTCAAAAAGACCAGATTCCAAACTTGGATCTGGCCTATGATATGTTACCCTTGATGGAGATGATGGAAGCTCCGGACAAGTCGGAGTTTTTCTACCGCCACCGTACAGAAGATGGCTGGGAGAAAGAGATTTTTTAGTCTTTTACTAAATAACCAAGTTGATCCAAGGCCTCCTCGATATAGTGGAGGTCTTGTTGTGTTTTCTGTCTAATAGTAATAGAAGATTAGGAAAAAACATATATACTCTGAAATAAATTTAAAATATTTCTAAAAAAGTATTGACAAAAGTAAAGAAAACGCTTACTATATACATAAGGGAACGGTTCCACAATATAAAAAGGAGGAGTGATGACTACAATAAAACAGGTTGCTGAAGAAGCTGGAGTATCAAAGTCAACAGTTTCAAGATATATTTCGAAAAAAGGCTATGTCGGAGATGATGCGAGAGAAAAGATAAAAAATGCTATCAAGAAATTAAATTATACACCAAATGTATTAGCACAATCTTTAAAAACTAAAAAAAATCAAATGGTAGGACTCTTATTGCCAGATATTTCTAATCCCTTCTTCCCAAGATTGGTTCGAGGAGCCGAATCATATTTGAAAGATAAAGGTTATAGGATTATGGTTGGTACTATTTCAGATCATGATTCGTTAGAAGAATATATAAACCTTTTGTTAAAAACAAATGCAGCTGGTATTATAACAACACTTGACTTTACAAAGGAATTTCCAAATCTAACATTACCTGTTGTTGTGGTTGACCGGATTAGTAAAGATACAGGCTATGGTGTTTTTTCTGATAATCAGTTGGGTGGACGTTTGGCTGCTAAAGCAATTTGGAATGCTGGCGCTAAGCAAGTTATGATTATTAAAGTTTTAGATGATAAAGCTGAGAACATTGCGGAACGATTTGAAGCCAGTTTAAACTATTTGAGGAATAAATCTTTAGAGATTTGTATTGAAGAAAGTGAAACGTTTGACTTTGAAAAAATTCAAAAAGAAGCTAAAGAGAATCTAAAAAGAAATCCAAATATTGATAGTATTATAGCACCTTCTGATATTCATGCGATAGCTTATATTCATGAAATTTTAGCAATTGGGAAAAAAATTCCAGATGATATTCAAATCATTGGTTATGATGATATTGTACTTAGTCAATTTATTTATCCTTCTTTATCAACTATCCACCAATCATCATATAAAATGGGAGAACAGGCTGCAAAGCTAATCTATAATATGGCAAATAAGTTCTCTATAGATGAAGCTAAAATTAAACTCCCTGTTAGGTACATAGAAAGAAATACATTAAGGAGAAAGAAATGAGTAAAATTGTTGTTGTTGGAAGCATTTCAATGGACTTAGTTATGAGAACAAAAAGGATTCCAGAAGGAGGTGAAACGATTTTTGGGGATTCATTTAATATAGTTCCAGGTGGAAAAGGTGCAAATCAGGCTGTAGCTATTGGTAGATTATCCAGTGTAGAAGATAATATTTACATATTTGGGGACGTTGGGGAAGATATTTTTTCAGCAGATTTACTAAGCAATCTGCAAAATAATAATATTTCTATAGAACATGTGGGAACGGTACCACAATCTACAGGAGTTGCACAAATTACTTTATATGGAGGTGATAATAGGATTATTTATTATCCCGGAGCGAATAATTTAGTTAAAACAAATGATTGGAAAAATGAGTGGGAATTGATTAGTGATGCAAGTATTGTTGTATTACAAAATGAAATACCACATGAAGCCAACTTATCTATAGCTAAATTTTGTCAAGAAAATAAAGTTAAGGTACTTTACAATCCTGCACCAGTTAGAGAAACAGACATAGAGATGATTCCTTTTTGTGATTTTATTACTCCTAATGAGCATGAATGTTCAGAGCTTTTTCCAGATAAGAAATTAGAAGAAATTATTAAAATTTATCCTAATAAAATGATTGTGACATTAGGAGTTGAAGGTTCTATTTATTATGATGGGACAGCAGTTCAGAAGATTCCTGCTATAAAAGCAGAAGTAGTTGATACTACAGGAGCAGGAGATACGTTTAATGGTGCTTTTGCTTATGCTATCTCAAAAGGAAAAGAGATGAATGTTGCATTGTCCTTTGCAACGATTGCTTCACATCTTTCTGTTCAAAGATTTGGAGCGCAAGGAGGCATGCCGAGTTTGAAAGAAGTAAAGGAGCATTCAGGATATGAAGAAATATGGGATTTTAAATAGTAATATAGCAAAACTAGCTGATGATTTAGGTCATATGGATTTGGTTTGTATCGGAGATTTAGGATTGCCAGTTCCAAAAGGTGTTGATAAAATTGATTTAGCATTAAGAAAAGGTAGTCCAAGTTTTTTAGAAGTTTTAAAAGAATATTCAGATCATGTACTTATTGAAAAAATTTTCTTAGCAGAAGAAATTAAGGAAAAAAACAAAGAACAGTGGCAAGCAGTTCTAGATCTTTTCGGATCGAATATAATTATTGAATATATTAGTCATGAAGAATTGAAAGCTATGAATACTAAAGTTAAGGCAGTTATTCGCACTGGGGAAGATACACCATATTCGAATATAATCTTGCAATCAGGAGTTATTATTTAGAAGGGGGTTGCCTATGAAAATTGAAATGAAGAACATTTCAAAATCTTTTGGGAATAATCGTGTTTTAGAAAGTATTGATTTGGTTCTTAATTCAGGAGAAGTTCATGCTTTAATGGGAGAGAATGGTGCAGGCAAATCAACCTTAATGAATATTTTAACTGGACTTTTTCCAGCTACTTCAGGAACTATTTTTATTGATGGAAAAGAAAAAACATTTTCTAATCCTCAAGAGGCAGAACGGTTTGGACTGAGTTTTATTCATCAAGAAATGAATACTTGGCCAGATATGACTGTACTTGATAATCTTTTTTTAGGAAGAGAAATTAAAAATTCGATTGGGTTTTTAGATAAAGCTAGTATGGAAAGGAAAGCTAAAGAAGCATTTAAACGTCTTAATATCTCTATTCCTCTCGATGCAATCATTGGTCAATTATCAGTCGGACAACAACAAATGATAGAAATAGCAAAATGTTTATTATCAGAAGTTTCCTTGTTAATTATGGATGAACCAACAGCAGCTTTAACTGATCGTGAAACTGAAACACTTTTTAAAGTGATAGAAGGATTAAAATCTGATGGTGTAGGTATTGTGTATATTTCACATCGGATGGAAGAAATCTTTAAGATTACAGATCTTATAACTGTTATGAGGGATGGGTTTGTAATTGATACTAAGAAAACGAAGTTAACTAATGCGGATGAATTAGTTCAGAAGATGGTAGGTCGTGAATTAGAAGATTATTATCCAGAAAAAAAGGCTGAGATTGGGAATATTGTTTTTCAAGCTAAGAATCTTTCTGGTGATGCTTTTACGGATATTTCTTTCTATGTACGTCAAGGGGAAATTCTTGGTTTTTCTGGTTTGATGGGTGCTGGTCGTACTGAAATAATGCGAGCAATTTTTGGAATTGATTCTTTACAATCTGGTCAAATTATAATAAACGAAGAACAACTGATAATTAAAAATCCTTTTGAAGCAATTAAGCATGGAATTGGTTTCTTAACAGAAGATCGTAAAGATGAGGGATTGATTTTAGATTTTTCTATTAAAGATAATATGACTTTACCTAGTACTCGTGATTTTGTTAAAAATGGCATTTTCGATAATAAAACAAGTGATATATTTGTACAACGTTTAATTGATAGGCTACGAATTAAATCAGGTTATCCAGATAAGGAAGTTGGGACACTTTCTGGTGGTAATCAACAGAAAGTAGTTTTAGCAAAATGGATAGGTATTGCTCCAAAAGTACTGATTCTAGATGAGCCAACTCGTGGGGTAGATGTTGGTGCTAAGCGTGAAATTTACCAATTAATGAATGAATTGGCTGAACGAGGTGTGCCGATTATTATGGTATCTTCAGATTTACCAGAAGTGATCGGAGTCAGTGATCGCATTATGGTCATGCATGAAGGAAGAATTAGTGGAGAATTAACACGTCAAGAAGCTACACAAGAAAAAGTTATGCAACTAGCCACAGGAGGACAATAGTGTGAAAAATACTATGAAGTATATGTCAGAATTGACAACAGTAATAGCATTGATAATTTTAATGGCTGTCATCACTATTATCAATTCAAATTTTTTAACAGCAAATAATCTGTTAAATTTACTATTGCAAGTAACATCAAATGCACTGATCGCTTTTGGAATGACCTTTGTTATTCTAACAGGTGGAATTGATTTATCAGTTGGATCAATTTTAGCCTTATCCAGTGCGCTAACCGCTGGCCTATTAGGATCTGGAATGCCTGTTACGTTAGCAATTCTCATCTCTTTAATTTTGGGTTGCATTCTGGGGATGATGAATGGTTTATTGATTTCCTACGGGAAATTAGCTCCATTTATCGTTACTTTAGCAACTATGACTATTTTTAGAGGCGCAACACTTGTTTATACAAATGGGAATCCTATCACAAAAGGATTAAGTGATACATTCTTATTTCAATTTTTGGGGCAAGGTTATATAGTCGGAATTCCATTTCCTGTAATTATTATGTTTATTGTATTTATTGTTTTATATGTTTTACTTCATAAAACAGCATTTGGTAAATCTGTGTATGCTATAGGGGGGAATGAAAAAGCAGCATATATATCAGGTGTGAAACTAAATAAAGTGAAAATTATCATTTATTCAATTTCAGGTATTATGGCTTCAATTTCTGGATTGATTATAACATCACGCTTAAGTTCTGCTCAACCAACAGCAGGTGCTAGTTATGAAATGGATGCTATTGCAGCTGTTGTTCTTGGGGGAACCTCTTTATCAGGAGGTAAAGGTCGCATACTGGGGACCTTAATAGGTGCTTTAATTATTGGGGTTTTGAATAATGGACTTAATATTATCGGTGTTTCAGCATTTTGGCAACAAGTAGTAAAAGGAGTTGTAATCTTAATTGCTGTTCTGATTGATCGTTTTAAAGTTGTAAAACAGTAGAATAATTTTCAATTTTTTTGGAAATAGTAACAATTTATTAGATGACGTACAATAATCGGGATTGAAACTATCCCTATAGATATATATTACGAGGAGTAATAACATGAAAAATATTAAAAAAATTAGCATTTTTGCTTTGTTTGTAACATTTATTTTTGCTTTAGTAGCTTGTGGAAAAACTGGTTTAGGAAATTCATCAAATGATAATAAATCTACGATTCAAAAGTCGGCAAAAGAATTAAAATTAGGAGTTTCTATTTCGACTACTAACAATCCCTATTTTGTAGCTATGAAAGATGGTCTTGAAAAAGCCGCAAGAGAAAAAGAAGTAACTTTGAAGATAGCAGATGCACAAGATGATGCTGCTAGACAAGCAGATGATATTCAAAATTTTATTAGTCAAAATGTTGATGCTTTACTAATTAATCCAGTTGATTCTGATGCAATTGTTACATCTATTAAAGCTGCTAATAATGCAAATATTCCGGTAATCTTAATTGACCGCGGTAGTAATGGAGGTGAAGTCTTGACAACTGTTGCTTCTGATAACGTAGAAGCAGGTAAAATGGCTGCAGAATTTATTACCAAGCAATTGGGAGAAAAAGCAAAAACTTTTGAATTATCAGGAGTCCCTGGCGCTTCTGCAACTGTAGATAGAGGTAAAGGATTTGAACAAATTTCAAAGACAAATTTAGATGTTCTTTCTAGTCAATCCGCTAATTTTGACCGCGCAAAAGCTTTGAATACAGCGCAAAATATGATTCAAGGAAACAAAGAAGTGCAAGCAATCTTTGCACAGAATGATGAGATGGCGTTAGGAGCTGCACAAGCAGTAAAAGCAGCTGGTCTTAGCAATGTATTAATTGTTGGTATTGATGGTCAACCAGATGCACATGATGCTATTGCAAAAGGTGATATTACTGCCACTATTGCTCAGCAACCAGCTAAGATGGGTGAAATTGCTATTCAATCAGCAATAGATCATTATCAAGGGAAAAAACTGGAAAAAGAAACAGTTTCTCCAATTTATCTTGTGACTAAGGATAATGTTGATCAACATAACTGGTGATATATTTTTAGTAAGCAAGTAGTTGTTAATTTTCATTCAATGTGGTTTTTAAATATCATTGTTACTATTTGAGCTATTGGATTCAAAAAGACCAGATTCCAAACTTGGATCTGGCCTATGATATGCTACCTTTGATGGAGATGATGGAAGCTCCGGACAAATCTGAATTTTTCTACCGTCATCGTATAGAAGATGGCTGGGAGAAGAAAATCTTCTAGTCTTTTACTAAATAACCTAGCTGATCCAAGGCCTCCTCGATATAGCGGAGGTCTTGCTGTGTTTCAGCTTCGACTAGGTGGTAATGGATGCCATCTGTCAATTCAGACAGAGGTCTAAAATCTGAATGCTCGACTTGTTCTAGAAAATGTTGCACGTCTCGGCGACAAGACAGTTTCAGCAAGGTTTCGATTTCTCCATAAACGGGATGGTCAATCAAGGTATTTTGAACACGTCCACCATTATCAACGATAGCAAGGAGTTCTTGACCGATTTCTTCAACTTCATGTTTCACCTTGAAAAGTTTGTGAACATAAGGGTTGGTTTCAATTTGCTTATAGACGTAGCCACGATTGGTGGATAGGATAGGAGCGCCATCGGCTCTTAAAATTGCAATGTCCTGTACAATGACCTGGCGTGTAACATGAAAATGTTCAGCTAAACTTTGGCCATTGAGGGCTTTAGGAGTTTCTTTCAAGAGTTGGAGCAGGGCTTGTTTGCGATCTTTTGTCATAGCTTTTCCTTTTAACGGCGTTTTCGAAGCACTTTATAGACAGCTAGTGCTAATGTATAGTCTACCATACTATGGATAATTGTGCCAAATCCAACTAGTATAAATAGAACATAAAACATATTTTCTACATTGGTACCCGAAGTTGCATAAAAAACGACACAAGCTAATACTTCAGCAAGAGCATGGACAAGCGCTAACACAAAGTTGAAAACCCAGGAAGATTTTGGTTTATCTAGGGTATCGGGGAATTTTTGTAGGTAAAGAGCCCCCAAAGTCCCAAAAAAGATATGGGAAAAAGCTCGAAAAACGATCACCATGGGATAGCCAGCCATCAAAAATCCAAAACTAGAGGCTAAGATGACAAAAACAGCCATCAAGGGCGATAAGAACATGGCGATAAAAATAGCGATGTGGCTTCCTAAAGTATAGGAAGCAGGTGGAATGACAATCTTAAAAGGCATAACAATTGGAATCAAAATTGCAATAGCCGTTAAGAGGGCAGTCATTGTCATAAATTGTGTCTTTTTCCGTGTGTTCATAAGAATCTCCTTTTAACTGTATATACACTAGTATAGTACACCAAACAAGACAATAAAGCAAGGATTTACTTAGGTTTATAGGTCATTTTTCAGTTAAAGACTTGTAGATATTTTACTAAAAATCAAAACTATACAGAGCGAAATCTCCACCTTCAAGTATGAAAGTGGAGATTGTTTTTATTTTTTCAAAGTCTGTAGTCTTGGAACAATGGCTAGGGTTAGAACTGCGGAAATAACTAATTCAGCAATCGAATTTGTTGAGATAACAGTTGCTAGGAGTTTTTGGATATTACCATCAAAGACATTTCCAAAAAGGTAGAAAATTCCACCAAGTACAAAGACTGTATTGGTAAGTGAACCAAGGGCACCAGCTAAAATAAGACCAGTTTTATTTTTCATCAGTTTATAAACTAGATACGGAGTCAAACCAATCAAAATACGTGGGACGATGGCAATGATAGCTGAGTAAATGTTACCGTTTGGGACGAATGGTGAGAAGAGGTAGCTTGTCGGTAGAATCGTAATCGTGTTAACGGTCAAGCTAAGTAGCCCCATCAAAAATCCAAGTGTAACTCCAACTCGTGGACCGTAAATAATGCTAGCAATAATGACAGGAATATGAACGATGGTCGGTTTGATCGGAAATGGAAAAAGGTTAAAGATAAGCGAGCTCAGAAAGTGTATCACGAGCATGGTTGCAAAAAAGATAGCAATAGGTGCAATATTAGAGCGTTTTTTCATCGAGAGTTTCCTTTATTCTTTCTAAAATAATTGTGAGGTCGGCTAAAGCTCCTCGTCCATGGTCGCCACAAGCTAGTAGGGATTCCTTAGGAGCAATCAGCTGATAGCCGTAGCTTTCTAATGTTTTCAGATTAGCCTGAGTTGCCGGATGGTCATACATTTTTGTATTCATTGCTGGTGCGATGAGTTTTGGGATATGACTTGGCAAGGCTAGAGCCGTACTGGTCACCATGTTATCCGCAAATCCGTGAGCTAGTTTTGCAATAGTGTTAGCAGTAGCAGGGGATACGATAAATAAATCTGCTTTTTTTCCCAGTTCGATATGATTGACTTGATCAGGATAGGGTTCCTTCATGACATCCAAGTGAACAGGATTCTGTGATAAGACTTGTAGTGTCAAAGGTTGGATAAACTCTGTAGCAGCCTGAGTCATTAAGACAGTGACTTGATGACCTTGTTTTTTTAGAGAACTGACTAAATCTGCCGACTTGTAAGAGGCGATTGACCCTGTTACAGCTAAGAGAATATGTGCCATAGCTTTCCTTTCTAAGAATGATAGACTTGAATTTTTTCAAGGAGGAGTTCTGCAATTTCTTCTTTAGTCTGGACTGTTTGAAGCTGATCTTTTTCAACAAAGATTGCTCTGTGCTGGTTTGCTGAGATTTGAGTGAGGTCATTTGCGATAATCAAGTCTGCTTGGTTCTTTATAAGACTTTTTCGGGCAATGTCAACCAGATGATCTTCGGTAACATCAACCAGCAGTTTGAAACCAATCAGATGAATAGCAGGATTCCATTCCTTGATTAGAGAGATGATTTTTGGTGTTTTTTTCAGGAATAAAACCTGAATCTCATCAGTCGAAGAAATCTTAGCTTGATGATTTTGCTTGCTTAAAAATTCTTCCAAATTAGAGCTAGCCTGAACCTCCTCAAGCCCTGTCATATAAACAGGAGTGTAATCAGACACAGCCATTGAGTGAATCAAGACCTGATAGTCCTTGACACGTTCTTTCATTTCAAGGAGAAGGTCGTTTGTATTGTTAATTTCTTGAATGCTTAGGTTGGGATGGGCTTCTGGCTTCAGAGCTCGTTTTGTCGTAATTAAACAAACTTCATGCCCTGCAGCAAGCAAGGTTTTTGTGATGATTTTCCCCAAGCGTCCTGTAGAATGGTTAGTGATAGAGCGGACGCTATCGATAGCTTCACTGGTACCGCCCGATGTAACTAAAATTTTCATAGCACTATTGTACACAAAAATAAACGGTAAGTAAAATGAAAGTGATCAAAATTTGGTAAAAGGAAAGAATATAGTTTCAAACTATAAAGCCATATAAAATTTAAGAAAGAACTCTAAAAAGCTTAAAAATAGGGATATTTACGAACGTTTTGAGAGTTTAAGGATGTTAAAAATCTTGTTTTGTGTTATAATGAATTATCATAAAAGAGGTTATAGGAGTTTTGAATGAAAACAGATATTGAAATCGCACAGAGTATTGAGTTAAAGCCAATCGTTGATGTTGTAGAGAAACTTGGTATTTCTTACGACGATTTGGAGTTGTATGGAAAGTACAAGGCTAAGCTTAGTTTTGATAAAATTCGTGCAGTTGAGAGCAATCCAGTTGGGAAATTGATTTTAGTTACTGCTATCAACCCAACACCTGCAGGTGAAGGGAAATCAACTATTACTATTGGTCTGGCGGATGCCTTGAATAAGATTGGCAAGAAAACGATGATTGCCATTCGCGAACCGTCACTTGGTCCAGTAATGGGAATTAAGGGTGGTGCTGCTGGTGGTGGTTACGCCCAAGTGCTGCCAATGGAAGATATTAATCTCCACTTTACCGGGGATATGCATGCCATTACAACTGCCAACAATGCTCTTTCTGCCTTGATTGACAACCACTTACACCAAGGAAATGAGCTGGGAATCGACCAACGTCGTATTCTTTGGAAACGTGTTGTGGACTTGAATGATCGTGCTCTTCGCCATGTGACTGTTGGACTTGGTGGCCCTCTAAATGGTATTCCACGCGAGGATGGCTTTGATATTACCGTTGCTTCCGAAATCATGGCCATTCTTTGCTTGGCAACGGACATTGAGGACTTGAAACGCCGTTTGGCTAATATTGTTATCGGCTATCGCTACGACCGTACTCCTGTTTCTGTAGGTGATTTGCAGGTTGAAGGTGCCTTGGCTTTGATTTTGAAGGATGCGATTAAGCCGAACCTGGTTCAGACAATTTACGGAACACCTGCCTTTGTGCACGGTGGTCCATTTGCCAATATCGCTCATGGATGTAATTCTGTCTTGGCAACTACAACAGCTCTTCACTTGGCTGATTATACAGTTACTGAAGCTGGTTTTGGTGCAGACCTTGGTGCCGAGAAATTCCTTGATATTAAGACACCAAACTTGCCAACATCTCCAGATGCAGTAGTTATTGTCGCAACCCTTCGTGCCCTTAAGATGAATGGTGGTGTGGCTAAAGACGCTTTGACAGAGGAAAATGTGGAGGCGGTTCGTGCCGGTTTTGCTAACTTGAAACGCCACGTTGAGAACATCCGTAAGTTCGGTATTCCAGCAGTTGTTGCGATTAACGAATTTGTATCTGATACAGAAGCTGAAATTGCAGCCTTGAAAGAACTTTGTGACTCAATCGATGTACCAGTTGAATTGGCTAGTGTCTGGGCTGATGGTGCAGAAGGTGGAGTAGCACTTGCCGAAACAGTTGTCAAAACCATCGCTGAAAACCCAGCTAACTATAAACGTTTGTATGACAATGACCTTTCCGTCCAAGAAAAGATTGAAAAGATTGTTACTGAAATCTACCGTGGTAGCAAAGTGAACTTTGAGAAGAAAGCTCAAACACAAATCGCTCAAATCGTTCAAAACGGTTGGGACAAATTGCCAATCTGTATGGCTAAGACCCAGTATAGCTTCTCAGACAATCCAAATGCACTTGGAGCACCTGAAAACTTTGAAATTACCATTCGCGAATTGGTGCCAAAATTAGGTGCAGGCTTCATCGTTGCCTTAACTGGCGATGTCATGACCATGCCAGGCCTACCAAAATGTCCAGCAGCTCTCAACATGGATGTTGAAAGCGATGGAACAGTATTAGGCTTGTTCTAGTATATTGCAATGGACTTTATACTCTTCGAAAATCAAATTCAAACCACGTCAGCTTCACCTTGGATTATATATGTGACTGACTTCGTCAGTCTTGTCTACAACCTCAAAGCAGTGCTTTGAGCAACCTGCGACTAGCTTCCTAGTTTGCACTTCGATTTTCATTGAGTAAAAAATGAGTTTGGAAATACTATCCAAGCTCATTTTTTATCTAGATATAAGAAGTTGCCTTCTACACGTAACCAGTCTAGGTAAAGATATTTTCCCTGAATTCTGATATAATAGAAATATTGACTTCAAGAGTAAGGAAGAGAAGATGAACGCATTATTAAATGGAATGAATGACCGTCAGGCTGAGGCGGTGCAAACGACAGAAGGGCCCTTGTTGATCATGGCGGGGGCTGGTTCTGGGAAGACCCGAGTTTTGACCCATCGTATTGCTTATTTGATTGATGAAAAGATGGTCAATCCTTGGAATATCTTAGCTATTACCTTTACCAATAAGGCAGCGCGTGAGATGAAGGAGCGTGCCTATGGGCTTAATCCAGCTACTCAGGACTGTCTGATTGCGACCTTTCACTCCATGTGTGTTCGTATCCTACGTCGTGATGCGGACCATATTGGCTACAACCGTAATTTTACTATTGTCGATCCTGGTGAACAACGAACTCTCATGAAACGTATTCTCAAGCAGTTGAACTTGGATCCTAAAAAATGGAATGAACGAACTATTTTGGGAACCATTTCCAATGCTAAGAATGACCTGATTGATGATGTCGCATATGCTGCTCAAGCTGGTGATATGTATACGCAAATCGTAGCTCAGTGTTATACAGCCTATCAGAAGGAGCTTCGTCAGTCTGAGTCCGTTGACTTTGATGATTTGATTATGCTCACCTTGCGTCTCTTTGATCAAAATCCTGACGTCTTGACTTACTATCAGCAGAAGTTCCAGTACATCCATGTTGATGAGTATCAAGATACCAACCATGCCCAGTACCAATTGGTCAAACTTTTGGCTTCACGCTTTAAAAATATCTGCGTGGTCGGTGATGCAGACCAGTCTATCTACGGTTGGCGTGGGGCTGATATGCAGAATATCTTGGATTTTGAGAAAGATTATCCCCAAGCCAAGGTTGTTTTGTTGGAGGAGAATTACCGCTCAACTAAAACCATTCTCCAAGCGGCCAACGAGGTCATTAAAAACAATAAAAACCGCCGTCCTAAGAATCTCTGGACCCAGAATGTTGATGGGGAGCAAATCGTCTACTACAGAGCCAACGACGAACAAGATGAGGCTGTTTTTGTAGCAAAAACCATCGATGAACTTGGTCGCACTCAAAACTTCCTCCACAAGGATTTTGCAGTTCTTTATCGAACCAATGCGCAATCTCGTACTATTGAGGAAGCCCTGCTCAAGTCCAACATTCCTTATACTATGGTTGGAGGGACCAAGTTCTACAGCCGTAAGGAAATCCGTGATATTATTGCTTATCTGAATCTTATTGCTAATCTGAGTGACAATATCAGTTTTGAGCGTATTATCAACGAGCCTAAACGCGGAATTGGGCCAGGAACCGTTGAGAAAATTCGTGACTTTGCGAATATGCAAGAGATGTCTATGCTAGACGCTTCAGCCAATATCATGCTGTCTGGCATCAAAGGAAAAGCAGCCCAGTCTATCTGGGATTTTGCCAATATGATTCTGGGTTTGTGGGAACAACTGGACCAATTAACCATTACAGAGTTGGTTGAGGCTGTTCTAGAAAAAACAGGTTATATCGATATTCTTAATGGCCAAGCGACCTTAGAAAGCAAGGCGCGGGTTGAAAATATCGAGGAATTCCTTTCTGTTACCAAAAACTTTGATGACAACCCTGATAGTCAGGAAGAAGAAACAGGCTTGGATAAACTCAGTCGTTTCTTAAATGACCTAGCCTTGATTGCGGACACAGATTCAGGTAGTCAGGAGACATCTGAAGTGACCTTGATGACCTTGCACGCTGCTAAGGGACTCGAGTTCCCAGTTGTCTTTATCATTGGGATGGAGGAAAACGTCTTTCCGCTTAGCCGTGCAGCTGAAGATCCAGATGAACTGGAAGAAGAACGCCGTTTGGCCTATGTAGGTATCACACGTGCAGAAAAGATTCTCTATCTGACCAATGCAAATTCTCGTCTGCTTTTTGGTCGTACCAGTTATAATCGTCCAACACGTTTTATCAATGAAATTAGTTCGGACTTGCTTGAGTATCAAGGATTGGCCCGTCCAGCCAATACAAGCTTTAAGGCATCTTATAGCAGTGGTGGGGTTGCCTTCGGTCAAGGTATGAGTCTTGCGCAAGCTCTTCAAGATCGTAAACGCAGTGCGGCCCCAAAAACTATCCAGTCAAGCGGTCTCCCATTTGGTCAATTTACAGCTGGCACAAAATCAGCGTCTAGCGAGGCAAATTGGTCCATTGGTGACATTGCTCTCCACAAGAAATGGGGAGAGGGAACTGTTCTGGAAGTTTCAGGTAGCGGTGCTACGCAGGAATTAAAAATCAATTTCCCAGAAGTAGGTTTGAAAAAACTTTTAGCTAGTGTAGCCCCAATTGAGAAAAAAATCTAATTTTCCATCCTTCTCACGAATAATAAAGTGAGGAGGATTTTTATGTATAGTATTTCATTCCAAGAGGATTCACTGTTGCCAAGAGAAAGGCTGGCAAAAGAAGGAGTTGAAGCGCTCAGTAATCAAGAGTTGCTAGCTATTTTACTCAGGACAGGAACACGTCAAGCTAGCGTTTTTGAAATTGCCCAGAAAGTTTTGAACAACCTTTCAAGCCTAACGGATTTAAAAAAAATGACCTTGCAGGAATTGCAGAGTCTGTCTGGTATCGGTCGTGTTAAGGCCATAGAATTACAAGCTATGATTGAACTGGGGCATCGTATTCATAAACATGAGACTATTGAGATGGAAAGTATTCTCAGTAGCCAAAAGTTGGCCAAGAAGATGCAGCAGGAATTGGGGGATAAAAAACAAGAGCACCTGGTGGCGCTCTATCTCAATACTCAAAATCAAATCATCCATCAACAGACCATTTTTATCGGCTCAGCTACTCGTAGCATTGCTGAACCACGTGAGATTCTTCACTATGCTATCAAGCATATGGCGACTTCTCTTATCTTAGTTCATAATCATCCTTCAGGAGCGGTAGCGCCTAGCCGAAATGATGATCATGTCACTAAACTTGTAAAAGAAGCCTGTGACCTGATAGGGATTGTCCTCTTGGACCATTTGATTGTCTCTCATTCTAATTACTTTAGTTATCGTGAAAAGACGGATTTAATCTAAAGTTCATTAACGACATAGTCAAAGAGGTTTTTATCTTTGGGACGATTTTCAAATAGAAACTCTGGATGCCATTGGACACCGAGAAAGGCGACATCATCCGTACTCATAACAGCTTCTATAATACCATCTTTAGGATCATGAGCCGCAATCTTTAAATTTGGTGCTAAATCCTTAATGCTCTGATGGTGGAAGGAGTTGATATGGGAGATTTCTCCATAGATTTCTCGAAGAACAGTATCAGGTTCTGTCACCAAGCGTTGAGTTGTGTACTCAGCAGAACAATCCTGCCAATGGTCTTCGATATCTTGGTACAAAGTTCCACCCATGGCAACGTTAAAGAGTTGAGTTCCACGGCAGACAGAAAAAATTGGCTTTTTCTGTTTAATAGCTTCCTTGATGAGGGCCAGTTCAAAGATATCCCTTTGAAGGTGGTAGTCATCGCTATCGATGGTTTTTGGTTCACCATAGAATTTTGGATTAACATTTTGCCCACCTGTCAAGATGAGCTTGTCAATCATACTGATATAGTGGCAGGCCATTTCTTGATCACCAATCGGTAGGATGATGGGAATCCCTCCAGCGTCTTTAACGCCTTCAACAAAGCCTTTTGCTGCGTAGCTCATCATGATGTTATCATCTGGATGAGTTTTTTCGTTTCCTGTAATCCCTATAACTGGTTTTTTCATAAAATGATTTTCGCTTTCTAATCCTCTTTTCGCATGAAATAGAGGAGGGTTTGGAGTTCACTTGTCAAATCGACATACTGAACGACCACGTCTTTTGGTAAATGCAGATGGACTGGTGAAAAACTGAGAATTCCTTTCACGCCAGCATCCACCAAGAGATTAGCAACCTCTTGTGATTTGACGCTGGGAACGGTCAGGATAGCAGTTTTGACATCAGCATCCTTGATTTTATCCTTGATTTGAGAAATCCCGTAAATGGGAATTCCGTCAGGAGTTTGGGTACCGACTTCAGGATGGTCATCAAGGTCAAAGGCCATGATAATCTTCATCTTGTTACGTTCGTGGAAGCGGTAGTGGAGAAGAGCATGGCCCATATTTCCAATACCAACCAGCATTACGTTGGTGATGGAGTTATCATTGAGCAAATCGGCAAAAAACGTCATCAGTTTTTTAACATCATAGCCAAAACCACGACGACCTAGTTCACCAAAATAGGAAAAATCACGACGTACGGTCGCTGAGTCAATACCGATAGCCTCTGCAATTTGCTTAGAGTTGGCACGTTCAATCTTTTCTGCATGAAATCTCTTAAAAATTCGATAGTAGAGAGAGAGTCTTTTCGCTGTAGCTTTTGGAATAGCAGACTGTTTATCTTTCACAAAATCACAACCTTTCTATTCTTCTATTTTATAGAAACATTGTGAAAAAATCAACAAAAACAAGAAAAAACTAAGAAAAATCTTAGTTTTGATGTAAAAAATCTGCATGTGATAGAAAACGGTAGAGGTCTCCGACCAGTCCTTGGTAAACTTTCTGACCCTTAAAAGTCAGAGAAGTCACATAAAGTGTATCTGGTAGGGTCACACATCCTGACAGAGCCAGCATGAGAGCTTCGTAATCCTCATACTTGAGAGTGCGCTCTACATGATAGCTGTCCTTATAGGTCAGTTCAAACATTTTGGCTCTATCTTTCCGATTTTGTAAAGACACCACGTTCTACCAAACTATCCATGAGGAAGTAGAATTTTTCCTGATGAATGTGGTGGTCTTCTGATTTGAAAATATCAACTAGACGTAGCCCAAACTTGTCAGTGATATTGATTTTAGCTCCTGTAAGTTCCTTGTTAATGATGATTTTGAGTTGGAATCCCTCACCGCTGTTCGGAACTTTTTCCAAAAGGCGAGTCAATTCATAGTTACCAACCTTAGTCTCAAAAAAGGTATTGTCCTTAAGGGTGAATTTTTTAACAGAAGGGCTAAGAGTGTAGTCGTAACGACAATTTTTTAACTGAATGGTTTTTTCAAATGCCATATGGCTAACCTCCGATAATTTCTTTTAATGTTTTTGCGAGGGTATGTAGGTCTTCAACAGTATTTTGTGGCGACAGACTGATACGAACGGATTCCTTCAAGCGTTCTGAATTTGCCCCGTACATGGCTTCAAGAACATGGCTGGATTGTACAATGCCTGCAGTGCAGGCTGAGCCAGTAGAGATTGAAATGCCAGCCAAATCTAGACGAAGGAGTAAGAGGTCATTTTTCTGGCCAGGAAATCCAATATTGAGAACATAAGGGAGATGATGTTGCCCTCTATTCAGGTAATACTGAATTCCCTCTAGCTCTGCCAGAAAGGCAGTTTCTAGATTTTGTACATGTTGAAAATTGTCTTCTTGCTTTTCTAAGTCTTCTTTTAGGGCTGCAACCATGCCTACGATGGCAGCTAAATTTTCAGTTCCTGCACGTTTTTTCTGTTCTTGGTCTCCACCATGGAGATAGGAATCAAAGTCCATGCTAGAAGCGTAGAGAAAACCGATTCCCTTAGGACCATGGAATTTATGGGCAGAAGCGGTGAGAAAATCAATGCCCAATTCTTCTGGGTGTGTAGGGATTTTACCAATAGCCTGAACTGCATCGACATGATAGGCGGCTGGATGTTGCTTGAGTATTTGGCCAATTTCAGCAATAGGCAGTAGGTTTCCAGTTTCATTATTGGCAAACATGGTAGAAACCAAAATCGTATCGTCACGTAAAGCCTTTTGAATTTGCTGGGCGGTGATTTCTTGATTTTCTGGCTGGATAATGGTTACTTCAAAACCAAAGTGTTGAACCAAGTAATCAATTGTTTCAAGGACAGCATGGTGCTCAATAGCAGTTGTGATGATATGTTTTCCTTGCTCTTGGTGACGAAGGCAGTAGCCAATGATAGCAGTATTGTTGCCTTCTGTCCCACCAGAAGTGAAAAAGATATGTTGAGGTTTTGTCCCCAGTAACTGAGCTAGTTCCTGACGGGCTTCTCGCAAGAGTTTACCAGCTTGACGACCATGAGCATGAATACTAGAAGGATTTCCATAGGTTTCTTGCATAACCTCGGTCATAGCTGAAATAGCAACTACTGACATGGGAGTCGTGGCAGCATTGTCCAAATAAATCAAAGAATCACCTTATTTCTTTTTGTTGTAGGCAAAGAGTGGGCTGACTGGTTTTCTTTCGTGGATACGGACGATGGCATCACCAATTAACTCACTAGCAGTGATGTAGCATACGTTTTTAGGAGTTTTTTCTTTTGTTGCTACTGAATCAGTCACAAGAATTTCTTTAATATTAGTATTATCAAGAAGTTCAGCAGCTCCTTCGACGAAGAGACCGTGGCTAGAAACAGCATAAATTTCTGTAGCCCCTTCACGTTCAACGATTTTAGCAGCTTCAGAGAAGGTACGTCCTGTATTTAAAATATCGTCAATCAAGATAGCTTTCTTACCTTCAACATCACCGATAATATATCCTTCGTTGCGAGTTGCATCATCTTGAGGGTAGTCAATAATGGCGATAGGAGCATCAAGATATTCAGCCAAACTACGGGCACGTTTTACCCCTGAATTTTTAGGGCTAACAACAACAACATCTGAGCCAAGTAGGCCCTTATCGCAGTAATGTTTTGCAAATAGAGGAACTGTGAAAAGGTTGTCAACAGGAATATCAAAGAATCCTTGAACTTGAACGGCATGTAAATCAAGCGTAAGGATACGATCAACACCAGCCTTAACCAGCATATTGGCAACTAGTTTCGCTGTAAGTGGCTCACGTGGTGAAGCAATGCGGTCTTGACGTGCATAGCCAAAATATGGAAGGACAACGTTGATGCTGTGGGCACTTGCGCGCACACAAGCGTCGACCATGATAAGCAATTCCATTAGGTGGTTGTTAACAGGGAAACTTGTTGATTGGATGATGTACACATCATAACCACGGACACTTTCTTCGATATTTACTTGGATTTCTCCGTCTGAAAATTGACGTGATGATAGTTTTCCAAGTGGGACACCAACAGCTTGAGCAATTTTCTGTGCAATCTCTTGGTTAGAGTTGAGTGCGAAAAGTTTCATGTTTTTTCTATCTGACATTATAGACCGTCCTCTGTAAACTTTTTAAATCCTAGTCATATCTGCCTAGCCTATACGAACTGGGATTTTGTATTTTATCTTTTCTATTTTACCAAAAAATAGAGATTATTTCAGCTATTTTTCATGCTTTTGACAAATCGAACCAATTTTGAGGGAGCTTTTTGATAAGCAATCTGATTTTCCTCTAAAAATTGCTGGAAATCTTGCTTCCCTTGCTCGTGATTTTCAACTTCAAGCTCTAATTCGTAATCTGTAATATCAAAGTACTGACTTTCATCCAGCGCCATGAGACCAATAGCTGTTTGCATTTCATAGCGAAGCGTTGTTAGACAACCAAGGACTTGCCATTTTTTACTTTGAATACCATGTTTAGCCAATTCATCCAGCACCAGCCCCTGAGGAAGTTCTTCCTTAGCCAGATAATCTTCAGCATCTTTTAAGTGCAATTTTTGGTTGTATTCCATATTTCCAACACTTTGCGGGACTTTGAGTGTCAATTCGGCCCAGTCTTTAAAGGTTCGAATGCGCATAGCGACTTTCTTTTCTCGTAGTTCAAAATCAGGCGTGTCGATGTAGTAATTTTTTTGAAGAACAGGTGTGACACCTGTGAACTGGACTTTTAGACGATTGTATTCATCTTTTTTCAAGAGTGTTTTCAATTCAATTTCTAAATGTTTCATTTTTCTTACCTTTTCTTTATCGTTGAAAGCGGATTTATGGTATAATAAGCATTGTATTTATTGTATATGAATCTGGAGAAAAAATCAAAGATATTTTTGAAGGATAATATGAGAACAAGGGAGAATATATGACCTTAGAATGGGAAGAATTTCTAGATCCTTACATTCAAGCTGTTGGTGAGTTAAAGATTAAACTACGTGGTATTCGGAAGCAATATCGTAAGCAAAATAGGCATTCTCCGATTGAGTTTGTGACTGGCCGAGTCAAGCCAATTGAGAGCATCAGGGAAAAAATGGCTCGGCGTGGCATTACTTATGCGACCTTAGAGCACGATTTGCAAGATATTGCTGGTTTGCGTGTGATGGTTCAGTTTGTAGATGACGTCAAGGAAGTAGTGGAGATTTTGCGCAAGCGTCAGGATATGCGGATCATACAGGAGCGAGATTACATTACTCATCGAAAAGCATCAGGCTATCGTTCCTATCATGTGGTAGTAGAATATACGGTTGACACTATCAATGGTGCTAAAACCATTTTGGCGGAAATTCAAATACGTACCTTGGCCATGAATTTCTGGGCAACGATAGAACATTCTCTCAACTACAAGTACCAAGGGGATTTCCCAGAGGAGATAAAGAAGCGACTGGAAATTACAGCCAAGATTGCTCATCAGTTGGATGAAGAAATGGGTAAAATTCGAGATGATATCCAGGAAGCCCAGGCACTTTTTGATCCTTTGAGTAGAAAATTAAATGATGGTGTAGGAAACAGTGACGATACAGATGAAGAATACAGGTAAAATAATTGACCTGATAGCTAATAGAAAACCGCAGAGTCAAAGGGTTTTGTATGAATTGCGAGATCGTTTGAAGAGAAATCAGTTTATACTCAATGATACCAATCCAGATATCGTTATTTCCATCGGTGGGGATGGTATGCTCTTGTCGGCCTTTCATAAGTACGAAAACCAGCTTGACAAGGTCCGCTTCATTGGTGTTCACACTGGACATTTGGGCTTCTATACGGACTACCGTGATTTTGAGTTGGATAAGCTAGTGACTAATTTGCAGCTAGATACCGGAGCAAGAGTCTCTTACCCTGTTCTAAATGTGAAGGTCTTTCTTGAAAATGGTGAAGTGAAGATTTTCAGAGCATTAAATGAAGCCAGCATCCGCAGGTCTGATCGAACCATGGTGGCGGATGTTGTGATTAACGGTGTCCACTTTGAACGTTTTCGTGGAGATGGGCTAACAGTTTCGACACCGACTGGTAGTACAGCCTATAACAAGTCGCTCGGTGGAGCTGTTTTACACCCAACCATTGAAGCTTTGCAATTAACGGAAATTGCCAGCCTTAACAATCGTGTCTATCGAACGCTGGGTTCGTCCATTATTGTTCCAAAGAAGGATAAGATTGAACTTATCCCGACGAGAAACGATTACCATACTATTTCGGTTGACAATAGCGTTTATTCCTTCCGCAATATTGAACGAATTGAGTATCAAATCGACCATCATAAGATTCACTTTGTCGCATCACCGAGCCATACCAGTTTCTGGAACCGAGTTAAGGATGCTTTTATCGGAGAGGTGGACGAATGAGGTTTGAATTTATCGCAGATGAGCATGTCAAGGTTAAGACCTTCTTAAAAAAGCACGAGGTTTCTAAGGGGCTCCTGGCTAAGATTAAGTTTCGAGGCGGAGCTATCCTGGTCAATGATCAACCACAAAATGCGACGTATCTATTGGACATTGGAGACCGAGTTGTCATTGATATTCCCGCTGAGGAAGGCTTTGAAACTCTAGAAGCTATCGAGCGCCCACTGGATATTCTCTATGAGGATGACCATTTTCTAGTCTTGAATAAACCCTATGGAGTGGCTTCTATTCCTAGTGTTAATCACTCCAATACCATCGCTAATTTTATCAAGGGTTACTACGTCAAGCAAGACTATGAGAATCAGCAGGTTCACATTGTGACTAGGCTTGATAGAGATACTTCTGGCTTGATGCTCTTTGCTAAGCACGGCTATGCCCACGCACGATTAGACAAGCAGTTGCAGAAGAAGTCCATTGAAAAACGCTACTTTGCTTTGGTTAAAGGTGATGGACACTTGGAGCAAGAGGGAGAAATTATTGCTCCGATTGCGCGTGATGAAGACTCTATTATCACTAGACGGGTGGCTAAAGGTGGAAAGTATGCTCATACTTCTTACAAGATTGTAGCATCTTATGGGAATATTCATTTGGTAGACATTCGCCTGCACACTGGGCGAACCCACCAAATCCGAGTCCATTTTTCTCATATTGGTTTTCCTTTGTTGGGAGATGATTTGTACGGTGGTAGTCTAGACGATGGAATTCAGCGCCAAGCCCTGCATTGCCATTACCTATCTTTTTATCATCCATTTTTAGAGCAAGACTTGCAGTTAGAAAGTCCCTTGCCGAATGATTTTAGCAACCTTATTACCCAGTTATCAACTAATACTCTATAAAAACTGATTCAGAGTATAATTATTATCTTAAAGGAGAAAACTCATGGAAGTTTTTGAAAGTCTCAAAGCCAACTTGGTTGGTAAAAATGCTCGTATCGTTCTCCCTGAAGGGGAAGAGCCTCGTATTCTTCAAGCGACTAAACGCCTGGTAAAAGAAACAGAAGTGATTCCTGTTTTGCTTGGAAATCCTGAAAAAATTAAAATCTATCTTGAAATCGAAGGTATTGAGGACGGTTATGAAGTCATCGACCCTCAACACTACGATAAATTTGAAGAAATGGTTGCTGCCTTGGTAGAACGTCGCAAGGGCAAAATGTCTGAAGAAGATGCACGCAAGGTTTTGGTTGAAGATGTCAACTATTTTGGTGTTATGTTGGTTTACTTGGGCTTGGTTGATGGAATGGTGTCAGGAGCGATTCACTCAACAGCTTCAACAGTTCGCCCAGCCCTTCAAATCATCAAAACTCGTCCAAATGTAACTCGTACTTCAGGTGCCTTCCTCATGGTTCGTGGTACGGAACGTTACCTATTTGGAGACTGTGCTATCAATATCAATCCTGATGCAGAAGCTTTGGCTGAAATTGCCATCAACTCAGCAATTACAGCTAAGATGTTTGGCATCGAACCTAAAATTGCTATGCTAAGCTATTCTACTAAAGGTTCAGGATTTGGAGAAAGCGTTGATAAGGTTGTTGAAGCAACTAAAATTGCCCACGACTTGCGCCCTGACCTTGAAATCGATGGTGAGTTGCAATTTGATGCGGCCTTTGTTCCAGAAACTGCTGCTCTGAAAGCTCCGGGAAGTACAGTAGCTGGTCAAGCAAATGTTTTCATCTTCCCAGGTATCGAGGCAGGAAATATCGGCTACAAGATGGCAGAACGTCTTGGCGGTTTTGCGGCTGTTGGACCTGTTTTGCAAGGTTTGAACAAGCCAGTTAACGACCTTTCTCGTGGATGTAATGCAGATGATGTTTACAAGTTGACCCTTATCACAGCAGCCCAAGCTGTTCATCAATAAGATTTAGTCCTCTTTCCTTTGGGAAGAGGCTTTTTATACTCAATGAAAATCAAAGAGCAAACTAGGAAACTAGCCGCAGGCTGTACTTGAGTACGGCAAGGCGACGTTGACGTGGTTTGAATTTGATTTTCGAAGAGTACTAATACTAGGAAAAGGACAGTTAGAATCTTCTGTGTTATACTAGAGATATGTTAGATTTGAAAGAATACGGTATCGTCATGTGGCCGGAGGAGAAGATCATTTCTTTCCGTGAGAAACTTCTCGCTTGGTATGATGAAAACAAAAGAGATTTACCGTGGCGTAGAAGTAAAAATCCTTATCATATCTGGGTGTCTGAAATTATGCTCCAGCAAACTAGGGTGGATACGGTTATCCCTTATTACGAACGATTCTTGGACTGGTTTCCAACAGTAGAAAGTTTGGCGAATGCGCCTGAAGAGCGTTTGTTGAAGGCTTGGGAAGGTTTGGGTTATTATTCTCGAGTTCGTAATTTACAGGCTGCAGCCCAGCAGATTATGACTGATTTTGGTGGTCAATTTCCAAACACCTATGAAGGAATTTCCAGCTTGAAAGGAATTGGACCTTACACTGCAGGAGCCATTTCCAGTATTGCTTTTAACTTGCCTGAGCCAGCTGTAGATGGTAATGTCATGCGTGTTTTGGCACGTCTATTTGAAGTTAATCACGATATTGGGATTCCAAGTAATCGTAAAATTTTTCAGGCAATGATGGAAATCTTGATTGACCCAGAAAGGCCTGGTGACTTTAATCAAGCTTTGATGGACTTAGGATCTGATATTGAGGCGCCTGTAAATCCCAGACCAGAAGAAAGCCCAGTTAAGGACTTTAGTGCGGCATATCAGAATGGCACAATGGACCGTTATCCAATTAAGGCTCCCAAGAAAAAGCCTGTTCCAATTTATCTTAAAGCCTTGGTGGTCAAAAATACTCAGGGACAATTTTTACTTGAAAAAAATGAAAGTGAAAAGCTATTGGCAGGTTTTTGGCATTTCCCCTTGATAGAAGTTGATAACTTTTCGCAAGGAGAGCAGTTTGACCTCTTTCATCAGGTTGCAGAAGAAAGCGTGAACTTTGGTCCCAGTCCAGAAGAGAGTTTCCAGCAGGACTATGACCTAGATGTTGATTGGCTTGATATTTATTTTGAGACTGTCAAGCATATCTTTAGTCATCGTAAGTGGCATGTTCAAATTGTAGCAGGTCAGGTGAGTGACTACAATGACTTTCCAGATAGGGAAGTTCGCTGGCTTTCACCAGAAGAGTTTAAGAATTACCCACTTGCCAAACCCCAACAAAAAATCTGGCAGGCTTATGCACAAGCCAACTTAGACAGTAGTAAAGACTAGCTATTGTGTCTTCTTTTTATTTTTTTGATATAATAGTAGAGAAAAAGGTGAACAAATGAAAAAAATATTAATTGTAGATGATGAAAAACCAATCTCGGATATTATCAAGTTTAATATGACCAAGGAAGGTTACGAGGTTGTAACTGCTTTTAATGGTCGTGAAGCACTAGAACAATTTGAAGCAGAGCAACCAGATATTATTATTCTGGATTTGATGCTTCCCGAAATTGATGGTTTAGAAGTTGCAAAGACTATTCGTAAGACGAGTAGTGTTCCTATTATCATGCTGTCAGCTAAAGACAGCGAATTTGATAAGGTTATTGGTTTGGAGCTTGGAGCGGATGACTATGTGACAAAACCCTTCTCAAATCGTGAGTTGCAGGCGCGTGTTAAAGCTCTTCTTCGTCGTACGGACTTGGTTTCTGTAGATAATCAAGAGTCAGATGAAAAGAAAACCCAACCTTTGCAAATTGGGGACTTGGAGATTGTACCAGATGCCTATGTGGCTAAAAAATATGGTGAAGAACTAGACTTGACCCACCGTGAATTTGAACTTTTGTACCACTTGGCTTCTCATATTGGTCAAGTGATTACCCGTGAACACTTGCTTGAAACGGTCTGGGGGTATGATTATTTCGGAGATGTTCGGACTGTTGACGTAACTATCAGACGTTTGCGTGAGAAGATTGAAGATACACCTAGTCGTCCAGAGTATATCCTAACACGTCGTGGTGTTGGTTATTATATGAGAAATAATGATTGAATTGATTAGAAAAAATATTCTTACTAGTGATTTTATCTTCATTTTAATTTTATTGGGTTTTATCTTGATTGTTACCTTGCTTTTGCTAGAAAATCGGCGAGATAATATTCGGTTGAAGCAAATTAATCAAAAAGTTAAAGACTTGATTGCAGGAGATTATTCTCAGGTATTGGATATGCAGGGAAGCTCTGAAATCACTAATATTACCAATAATCTCAATGATTTATCAGAAGTAATCCGTTTGACCCAAGAAAATCTGGAACAAGAGAGTAAACGATTGCACAGTATCCTCTCTTACATGACAGATGGAGTCCTCGCGACCAATCGTCGTGGTAAGATTACTATGATTAATGACATGGCTAAGAAACAGCTAGGTGTTCAGAAGGAAGATGTTCTCAATAAAAGTATTCTAGAATTACTTAAGATTGAAGATGAGTATGAACTTCGTGATTTGATTACCCAAGTTCCTGAACTCATGATTGATTCTCAGGATGCCAATGGTGAGTATCTGAGCCTTCGTGTACGCTTCGCCTTGGTGCGTCGTGAGTCTGGATTTATCTCAGGTTTGGTAGCTGTTTTGCATGATACGACGGAGCAGGAGAAGGAAGAACGCGAACGAAGACTCTTTGTTTCCAACGTTAGTCATGAGTTACGGACGCCTCTGACTAGTGTAAAATCCTATCTTGAAGCCTTGGATGAGGGAGCCTTGTCAGAACCTGTTGCACCAGACTTTATCAAGGTGTCTCTAGACGAAACCAACCGTATGATGCGGATGGTGACAGACCTTCTCCATCTTTCTCGAATTGATAATGCAACTAGTCACCTAGATGTGGAACTGATTAACTTCACAGCCTTTATTACCTTTATTCTTAACCGCTTTGATAAGATGAGGGGATCAGACGAAGAAAAGAAATATGAATTGGTTAGAGATTATCCGATTACGTCTGTCTGGATTGAAATTGATACAGACAAGATGACGCAGGTGATTGATAATATTCTCAACAATGCCATCAAGTATTCGCCAGATGGTGGGAAAATCACAGTGACCATGAAGACGACTGATGATCAGATGATTTTATCCATCTCAGACCAAGGATTGGGTATTCCTAAGCAGGATTTGCCACGTATCTTTGACCGTTTCTACCGTGTGGATCGTGCTAGAAGCCGTGCTCAAGGTGGAACAGGGCTAGGACTGTCTATCGCTAAAGAAATTATCAAACAACATAATGGTTTTATTTGGGCCAAGAGTATATATGGTAAGGGATCAACCTTTACCATTGTGCTCCCTTATGATAAGGATGCAGTGAAGGAAGAAGTATGGGAGGACGAAATAGAAGACCAGAATGAGTGAAACAGGCTTTAAATACAGTATTTTAGCGTCGGGTTCCAGTGGAAATTCCTTTTATCTGGAAACGCCAAAAAAGAAACTTTTAGTGGATGCAGGCTTATCTGGTAAGAAAATCACCAGCCTACTTGCTGAAATAAATCGTAAACCAGAAGATTTGGATGCTATCTTGATTACGCATGAGCATTCAGACCATATCCATGGAGTTGGTGTGTTGGCTCGAAAATATGGTATGGATTTGTATGCCAATGAAAAGACCTGGCAGGCTATGGAAAAAAGCAAGTATCTTGGCAAGGTGGATTCTTCGCAAAAGCATATCTTTGAAATGGGCAAAACCAAAACCTTTGGAGATATCGACATTGAGAGTTTTGGTGTTAGCCATGATGCAGTCGCACCGCAGTTCTATCGCTTTATGAAGGATGATAAGAGTTTTGTCATGCTGACTGATACAGGTTATGTGAGTGACCGTATGGCAGGAATTGTCGAGAATGCAGATGGCTATCTTATCGAGTCCAACCATGATGTAGAGATTTTACGAGCAGGTTCTTACGCTTGGCGACTCAAACAACGAATCCTATCGGATCTGGGTCACCTTTCTAACGAGGACGGTGCTGAAGCTATGATTCGGACACTTGGGAATCGCACTAAGAAAATCTACCTTGGACATTTATCTAAGGAAAATAATATCAAGGAACTGGCTCACATGACCATGGTCAATCAGCTGGCACAGGCTGATCTAGGTGTAGGAGTAGACTTTAAGGTATATGATACCTCACCAGATACCGCAACACCATTGACAGATATATAAAAAAGAAGGCGAGGGCCTTCTTTTTTATTTATCTAGTAGCGATTTGGTGTGGTATAATGTTTAAAAATGTTATAGGAGAAATGATGTGAAAAGAAAATGGTTATTTAAGGATTACTATGACACAACGATTATCATCCTTGCGTTGATATCTGTTGTTCTAGTCTTGCTTGGATTTGCTGAAATGATTGATTTAGACAGTCCTCCATACAGTATTATTGACTTACTACTTTGGTTTGTGTTTGTGGTAGATTATGGTTGGCGGTTCTTTTTAAGTAAAGGGAAATGGCGATTCATAATTGAAAATATTTTTGATCTGCTAGCTATCCTTCCTTTAAATGCTATTTTTACAGTATTTCGATTAGGGCGTATCTTCCGCTTAGCAAGACTGACAAAATTATTGAAACTGACTCGTTTACTTAGAATAATTGGACTTACAGGTAAATTAGAAAGAAAAATTAGTAAATTCTTACGGACAAATGGCCTGATTTATATATTTTATGTTAATATCTTTGTTGTTCTAGTAGGAAGTTCAATTTTATCTGTAGTTGAAGAAAAATCTTTTTCAGAAAGTCTTTGGTGGGCTCTTGTGACTGTAACGACAGTTGGTTATGGGGATATTGTTCCGACTTCGATCTTTGGTAAATGGTTAGCTGTTTTATTAATGCTTGTTGGTATTGGAACAATAGGAATGTTAACGAGTGCCTTGACGAACTTTTTTGTAAAAGATAATCCAGATGAACAGATAAAACTTGATAAACTCCAAGATGAATTGTCTAGTCAGAGAATACTACTTGAGAAGCAATCTGAGAAGATAGAAGAACTACATAGAATGATACAAGATTTGCTTGAAAAAACGCAATTTTGACCATTTAAAAACCACTCGATGAGTGGCTTTTTTACAATCCTGCAAATTCTTTGATTTCTTGTGCTGACATTGAAGAGTCGCAACGGACATTGATTTGTCCATCTGCAATGTGAACGAAGCCTGGTACAGTTGGAATTCCATAGCGTGAGCGGAATTCTTGTAACTCATTGAGTTGGCTTGGTTCTTCACTGTTGATGAAGTAGATGTGAGCTTTGGTTTCAGCTACGACACCTGCCAAGGTACCAGCAAATTTACGGCAGTAAGGGCAAGTTTTGCGACCGATAAAGAAGGTTGCAGTTTCTTTTTTATCAAGAGCTTCTTGCGCACGCGCAACTGTAGTGACTTCAAGGTCTTTGATGTTATCTAAAAATTGTTCCATGAGATTACCTCGCTTTCATTGATAAGTCTAGTATGCCATAAAGTTTCTAAAATTGCTTAGATTTGATACGAAAAAAAGATGAGATTGGTTAGTCTCATCTTTTATAGGTCTTTATTTTACAAAAGCATTGATTTCTGCTTCGATATTATCAATTTTAGCTTGTGATTCTTCGTTGGTTTCACCTACAACTGCAATGTAGAACTTGATTTTTGGTTCTGTCCCTGAAGGGCGAACGGCAATCCATGAACCGTCAGCAAGTGTGTATTTCAACACATCACTTGGAGGAGTTGTCAAGTTTGTAACAGTACCGTCAGCAGCAGTAGCTGTTTGAGCTTTGAAGTCCTCTACAACGGTGATAGCTGTTGCATTCCATTCTTTTGGAGCATTGTTACGGAATTTAGCCATAATTGCTTTGATTTGTTCAGCACCATCCACTCCAGAAAGGGTAACAGAGATAGTTTTTTCTGCGTAGAAGCCGTACTCTTTGTAGATTTCTTCGATACCGTCAGCAAGTGTTAAACCACGTGAACGGTAGTAGGCAGCAAGTTCAGCAACGACAAGAACGGCTTGGATTGCATCTTTATCACGTACAAATGGTTTAATCAAGTAACCGAAGCTTTCTTCAAATCCCATCATGTAAGTGTGATTGTGTTTTTCTTCGAATTCTTGGATTTTTTCAGCGATAAATTTGAAACCTGTCAAAACGTTGAACATGGTTGCGCCGTAGCTTTCAGCAATCTTCGTCACCAAGTCAGTTGATACGATAGATTTGCAGAGCGCTGCATTTTCAGGAAGAGTTCCAGCGTTTTTGTGGGCTTCCAAGATGTATTTAGCCATGATGGCACCAATTTGGTTACCTGAAAGGTTGAGGTAGCTACCATCTTTTTGAAGAACTTCAACACCAACACGGTCAGCATCAGGGTCAGTTGCCACAAGAACATCTGCACCAACTTGACGACCAAGTTCTTCAGCAAGGGCAAAGGCTGCTTGGCTTTCTGGGTTTGGAGATTTTACAGTTGAGAAGTCTGGGTCAGGAGTTGCTTGCGCTTCAACGACTTGAACAGAGTCAAATCCTGCTTGGGCAAGAGCACGACGAGCCAACATTTCACCAGTACCATGAAGTGGTGTGTATACAATTTTCATGTCTTTACCGAATTCTTCAATCAAGGCTGGGTTGATGTTTACGTCCTTAACCTCTTTAAGGTATTCTACGTCAACAGCTTCGCCGATAACTTCAATTAAGCCAGAAGCTTTTTCAGCTTCCACATCAGCAACTTCAACTGCAAATGGATTTTCGATTGCACGAATGTATGTTGTCAAAGCGTCTGCATCGTGTGGAGGCATTTGTCCACCGTCTTCACCGTAAACCTTGTAACCGTTAAATGGTGCTGGGTTGTGGCTAGCTGTGACCATGATACCTGCGAAACAGTTGAGGTGACGAACTGCAAATGATAGTTCTGGAGTTGGACGAAGGCTTTCAAATACGTAAGATTTGATGCCGTGTTTAGCAAGAACGGCCGCAGACTCAAAGGCAAACTCAGGTGAGAAGTGACGGCTATCGTAGGCAATTGCCACACCACGTTCTTTTTCATTTCCACCTTTAGACTCAATCAAACGAGCCAATCCTTCAGTAGCTTGGCGAACAACGTAGATGTTGATGCGGTTTGTACCAGCACCAATCAGGCCACGCATGCCTGCAGTACCAAATTCAAGATTCGTATAGAAGGCATCTTCCTTAGTTTTTTCGTCCATATTTTCCAAATCTTGACGAAGATAGTCAGGAAGCTCCGCAAAATCAACCCATTTCTGGTAATTTTCTTGGTAAGACATTGAAATTCTCCTTTTTGTAAATTGTTTTAACCGTTCACATTATAGCACTTTTTAGCGTTTTAGTAAAACCTTAGCATAACTTACATAAAAGTAGTAACATATGCCTGTTTATCAAGTCTTGAATGCCTTAGGGAAACATGCTATACTACTTTTATGATTATTTTACAAGCTAATAAAATTGAACGTTCTTTTGCAGGAGAGGTTCTTTTTGATAATATTAACCTACAAGTTGATGAACGTGATCGGATAGCCCTTGTTGGGAAAAATGGTGCAGGTAAGTCTACTCTTTTAAAGATTTTGGTTGGGGAAGAGGAGCCAACTAGTGGAGAAATCAATAAGAAAAAAGATATTTCTCTGTCTTACCTAGCCCAAGATAGCCGTTTTGAGTCTAAAAATACCATTTATGATGAAATGCTCCATGTCTTTGATGATCTACGCCGTACGGAGAAACAACTGCGTCAGATGGAGTTGGAGATGGGTGAAAAGTCGGGTGAAGATTTGGATAAACTGATGGCGGATTATGATCGTTTGTCAGAGAATTTCCGCCAGGATGGTGGCTTTACTTACGAAGCTGATATTCGAGCGATTTTGAATGGATTCAAGTTTGACGAGTCTATGTGGCAGATGAAAATTGCTGAGCTTTCAGGTGGTCAAAATACTCGTCTTGCACTGGCTAAAATGCTCCTTGAAAAGCCAAATCTCTTGGTCTTGGACGAGCCAACCAACCACTTGGATATCGAAACCATTGCCTGGTTGGAAAATTACCTAGTAAATTATAGTGGTGCACTCATTATTGTCAGTCACGACCGTTACTTTTTGGATAAGGTTGCGACGGTTACACTCGATTTGACTAAGCATTCCTTAGATCGTTATGTAGGTAATTACTCTCGCTTTGTTGAGTTAAAGGAGCAAAAGCTAGCTACTGAGGCAAAAAACTATGAAAAGCAACAGAAGGAAATCGCGGCTCTAGAAGACTTTGTCAATCGCAATCTAGTCCGAGCTTCAACGACCAAACGTGCCCAATCTCGCCGTAAACAACTAGAAAAAATGGAGCGTTTGGACAAGCCTGAAGCTGGCAAGAAATCAGCCAACATGACCTTCCAGTCGGAAAAAACGTCTGGAAATGTCGTTTTAACCGTTGAAAATGCGGCTATTGGCTATGATGGGGAAATATTTTCAGAGCCTATCAACCTAGACCTTCGTAAGATGAATGCTGTTGCGATTGTCGGACCAAACGGCATCGGGAAATCAACCTTTATCAAGTCTATTGTGGACCAGATCCCTTTTATCAAGGGAGAGAAGCGTTTTGGTGCCAATGTTGAGGTTGGTTACTATGACCAGACTCAAAGCAAGCTAACACCAAGCAATAGTGTCCTAGATGAACTTTGGAATGATTTTAAACTAACACCAGAGGTTGAAATCCGTAATCGACTTGGAGCCTTCCTTTTCTCAGGAGATGATGTTAAGAAATCAGTTGGCATGCTGTCAGGTGGCGAAAAAGCTCGTTTGTTACTTGCCAAACTTTCTATGGAAAACAACAACTTTTTAATTCTTGACGAGCCGACCAACCACTTGGATATTGATAGCAAGGAAGTGCTAGAAAATGCTCTGATTGATTTTTATGGAACCCTTCTTTTTGTCAGCCACGACCGTTACTTTATCAATCGTGTAGCCACTCATGTACTGGAATTGTCTGAGAGTGGTTCAACCCTCTACCTTGGAGATTATGACTACTATGTTGATAAAAAGGCTGAAATAGAAGTCAGCCAGATAGAAGATGCTTCAACTAGCAATCAAGCAAAAGAAGCAAGTCCAGCTAATGACTATCAGGCTCAGAAAGAAAGTCAGAAAGAAGCCCGTAAGCTCATGCGCCAAATAGAGAGTTTAGAGGCTGAAATTGAAGAGTTAGAAACTCAAAGTCAAGCCATTTCTGAACAAATGCTGGAAACCAACGATGCTGAAAAACTCATGGAATTTCAGACAGAACTGGACAAAATTAGCCATCGTCAGGAAGAAGCCATGCTTGAGTGGGAAGAATTATCAGAGCAGGTGTAAAGATGGAACATCTTGGAAAAGTATTTCGTGAATTTCGAACCAGTGGGAACTACTCTTTAAAGGAAGCAGCGGGCGATTCTTGCTCGACCTCTCAGTTATCTCGCTTTGAGCTTGGTGAGTCTGATTTAGCAGTTTCCCGTTTCTTTGAGATTTTGGATAATATTCATGTGACTATTGAAAATTTCATGGACAAGGCTAGGGATTTTCAAAATCATGAACATGTTGCCTTGATGGCACAGATTATTCCGCTTTACTACTCAAATGATATTGCTGGTTTTCAAAAGCTTCAAATGGAACAGCTTGAGAAAGCAAAGAGTTCGACCAATCCCCTCTATTTTGAGCTGAATTGGATTCTGCTACAAGGACTGATTTGTCAAAGAGATGCTCGTTACACGATGAGTCAGAGTGATTTGGATAAGGTGGCGGATTATCTTTTCCAAACAGAAGAATGGACCATGTATGAGTTGATTCTTTTCGGGAATCTCTATACTTTCTACAATGTGGACTATGTGGCTCGGATTGGCAGAGAAGTGATGGAGAGGGAAGACTACTACAAGGAAATTGGTCGTCATCGAAAACTTGTTTTGATCTTAGCTCTTAACTGTTACCAGCATTGTTTGGAAAATCGATCCTTTGCGGATGCGGACTATTTTGAGGGCTATGTGGAGAAGTTGATTGGAAATGGTATCAAGCTTTATGAGCGCAATATCTTCCATTATCTCAAAGGTTTCGCCCTCTACCAGAGAGACTTGAAAGAAGAGGGTTGTAGTCAGATGCAGGAGGCTATGCATATTTTTGATGTGCTTGGACTTCCAGAGCAAGTGGCCTATTATCAGGAACATTATGAAAAATTTGTAAATGCTTAAATTTCCCAAATAAGGGAAAAATAAAGAGACTCCTTTCAGTTTTGATACAATAGTTTCAAAATTTGAGAGGAGCTTTTTATATGAATCGATATGCAATCCAGTTGATTAGTCGTGGTGCTATTAATAAAATAGGAAATATGCTCTATGATTATGGAAACAGTGTTTGGTTGGCATCAATGGGAACGATAGGGCAGACTGTTCTTGGGATTTATCAGATTTCTGAACTCGTCACATCGATTCTGGTCAATCCCTTTGGCGGAGTGATTTCAGACCGATTTTCGCGTCGCAAAATTTTGATGACGACAGACTTGATTTGTGGCGTTCTTTGCTTAGCTATTTCTTTCATCAGAGATGATAGCTTGATGATTGCTGCCTTGATTTTTGCCAATATTGTTCAGGCGGTTGCCTTTGCATTTTCTCGTACATCTAACAAAGCCATTATAACTGAGGTTGTAGAGAAAGACGAGATTGTGACCTATAACTCTCGCTTGGAGTTAGTTTTACAGGTTGTAGGAGTCAGTTCTCCGGTGCTTTCTTTTCTCGTTTTACAATTTGCCAGTCTCCATATGACGCTCGTTTTAGATGCCATTAGTTTTTTTATCGCATTTACCTTAGTAGCTTTTCTCCCAAAAAAAGAGACTCAGGAACAAGAGAAAAAGACTTTCAGCTGGAAAAATATTTTTGCTGATATGAAAGAAGGGATTCGCTATATTTGGCGCCAGCAAGAGATCTTTTTCCTTTTGGTAGTAGCTTCCAGTGTTAATTTCTTTTTTGCAGCTTTTGAATTTCTCCTCCCTTTTTCAAATCGACTATACGGGGTAGAAGGAGCTTATGCAACTATTTTAACTATGGGCGCTATTGGTTCGATTATTGGAGCTCTTCTAGCTAGTAAAATAAAGGCAAGTGTTTATAATCTTTTGATTCTATTGGCTTTAACTGGAGTTGGAGTTTTTATGATGGGATTACCACTGCCAACTTTTCTCTCCTTTTCTGGAAATTTAGTTTGTGAACTGTTTATGACGATTTTTAATATTCACTTTTTTACTCAGGTTCAAACCAAGGTTGAGGGGGAATACTTGGGAAGAGTACTAAGCACCATTTTTACCTTAGCCATCCTATTTATGCCGATTGCAAAAGGCTTTATGACGGTGCTACCAAGTGTCCATCTCTCTTCTTTTCTGATAATTGGAAGCGGTGTTATCATCCTGTCTTGTTTATCCCTCGTTTATGTGCGAAGTCATTTTAAAAAAGAGTTATAATTTCTCTTTTTTAGAAAATATTTCATTACGAATCATTTTTCAGTCCTTCTCTATTGTGAGGAGGGCTTGCTTTGTGGTAAAATGGTTTTATGAATAAAAGAATGAATGAGTTAGTTGCCTTACTCAACCGCTATGCGAGCGAGTACTATACGAGTGACAATCCTTCGGTTTCAGATAGCGAGTACGATCGCCTCTACCGAGAGTTGGTCGAGTTGGAAGCTGCCTATCCAGATCAAGTTTTAGCAGACAGTCCAACCCATCGTGTTGGTGGTAAGGTTTTAGATGGTTTTGAAAAATACAGTCATCAGTATCCTCTTTATAGTTTGCAGGATGCTTTTTCACGTGAAGAGATAGAAGCTTTTGATGCGCGTGTGCGAAAGGAATTACCTCATCCCACTTATATCTGTGAGTTGAAAATCGATGGTTTGTCAATCTCTCTTACCTATGAGAAGGGGATTTTGGTCGCTGGGGCGACGCGTGGAGATGGTTCTATTGGTGAGAATATCACTGAAAATCTCAAACGCGTTAAGGATATTCCTTTGACCTTGCCTGAAAAACTAGATATCACCGTTCGTGGGGAGTGTTACATGCCACGCGCTTCGTTTGACCAGGTCAACCAAGCTCGCCAAGAAAATGGGGAGCCTGAATTTGCCAATCCTCGTAATGCGGCGGCTGGAACTTTGCGTCAGCTTGATACAGCAGTAGTGGCCAAGCGTAATCTTGCGACTTTCCTCTATCAAGAAGCAAGCCCTTCTACTCGAGATAGTCAAGAAAAAGTCTTGAAGCATCTTGAACAACTTGGTTTTGTAGTTAATCCAAAGCGAAATTTGGCTAAAAGCATAGATGAGATATGGGATTTTATCCAAGAAGTAGGACAAGAACGGGAACATCTACCTTACGATATTGATGGAGTGGTTATCAAAGTCAATGACTTAGCAGGTCAAGAAGAACTCGGTTTTACAGTTAAAGCGCCTAAGTGGGCAGTGGCCTACAAGTTCCCTGCTGAGGAAAAAGAAGCCAAACTACTCTCAGTTGACTGGACAGTAGGCCGTACTGGGGTTGTCACGCCAACTGCCAATTTGACACCTGTTCAGCTTGCTGGTACGACTGTTAGCCGTGCGACCCTACACAATGTAGACTATATTGCTGAAAAGGATATCCGCAAAGATGATACGGTTATCGTTTATAAGGCTGGAGATATCATCCCTGCTGTTCTGCGTGTGGTAGAGTCTAAACGTGTTTCTGAAGAAAAACTAGATATTCCGACTAACTGTCCGAGCTGTGACAGTCAGTTGCTTCATTTTGAAGATGAAGTGGCTCTTCGTTGTATCAATCCACGCTGTCCTGCCCAAATCATGGAAGGTTTGATTCACTTTGCCTCTCGAGATGCTATGAATATTACGGGTCTTGGTCCATCTATCGTCGAAAAGCTTTTTGCTGCTAATCTGGTTAAGGATGTGGCAGATATTTACCGTTTGAAAGAAAACGATTTCCTTCTTTTAGAAGGCGTCAAGGAAAAGTCTGCTTCTAAACTATATCAGGCCATTCAAGCATCCAAGGAAAACTCTGCTGAAAAACTCTTGTTTGGTCTGGGAATTCGCCATGTCGGAAGTAAGGCTAGCCAACTCTTGCTCCAACATTTCCACTCTATTGAAAATCTAGCCCAAGCAGATCCTGAGGAAGTAGCAAGTATCGAGAGCTTGGGTAGTGTGATTGCCCAAAGCCTTCAGACTTATTTTGCTACAGAAGGATCGAAGATTCTTTTAGACGAGTTGAAAGAAGCTGGAGTTAATCTGGACTACAAAGGGCAGACAGTAGTAGCAGATGCAGCCTTGTCAGGTTTGACAGTTGTATTAACAGGAAAATTGGAACGTCTCACACGTTCTGAAGCCAAAAATAAACTCGAAATCCTTGGTGCTAAAGTTACAGGCAGTGTATCTAAGAAAACGAATCTTGTCGTAGCAGGAGCAGATGCAGGAAGCAAGCTCCAAAAAGCACAAGAACTTGGTATCGAAGTTCGAGATGAGGCCTGGCTAGAAAGTTTGTAAAGAATAGTTGAAAAATAGATGTCAGATAGTCTGGAACTATCTCTCCTGATGTGTTTTTATATCTATTAAAGCTATTCTCTATTGTGCTGAAATTCCCGTTAAATTCTTCAGCATGACTTAAAAATTGAAATTAGGAATTAGGAAAAGAAATGTATAGATACCCAGTAGTCATCCATTTTCACCGAAAGAATGGGGATTATGATGCTTGTTCATTCAGTAGAAAACAGGCAGATGTTAAAGAAAATTTGTATTATGAAAATGACTATTTTGGAGCTAAATTCTCCTTTACAGTTATAAGTGCAGAAAGGCTCGATACTCTGAGCTTTTCTGTCGAAATCGATGGAAAGACAAAGGACTATCTCCTACGGTTTAACCATTATCCACTGTTGACTGAGGTTTGGATTTTGGATGGTGATGAGACGGTTTATTATTCTGAAAATCCAGCCATTGCAAGTCCTTACTATAAAGATCGAAACCCGTTTGCTTTTGATAAAGCCTTTCACAGTGAAAGTTTTGATCACCATTGGGGATACCAAGGAGAGTTGGGTTATAGTATCTCTGACTACCAGACAAGCTTTAAACTCTGGGCTCCAACAGCTACAGCAGTTCAAGTGGTCGTTTATGAAAATACAAGTAACGACGCGCCGATTTGGAAAACCTTTAATCTTGAGCGTGGGAATAGCTATTCATACAGTCATAAGTACAATACCATTGGTGTTTGGAGTGTAGACCTGGATGAAAATCTTGCAGGTAAAGCTTACCAGTATCAGATTGAGTTTCCACACCACCAGACTTTGACACGAGATCCTTACACTATCGCTACAAGTCCTGACGGGAAACGTTCCGTCATTCTCTCTCAGCAAGATAGACAGGTAGAAGGATTCGAAGTTAAACATGGGACAGACGCTCCTTGGCGTTTGGAAAATCCATGTAAAGCAGTTATCTGTGAAATGCATATTCGTGATTTTACAAAATCACCGACATCTGGAGTGGCAGAGCATCTCCGTGGAACCTTCCTTGGGGCTGCCCAGACTGGAACGGTTAACCAGTATGGTCAAGCAACAGCCTTTGATTATATCAAAGAACTCGGCTGTAATTATGTTCAACTCCAACCAATCTTTGATCGCCATAAGGAATATGACGAGGACGGGAATGTAACCTATAACTGGGGTTATGACCCTCAAAACTACAATGCTCCTGAACCAAGTTTCTCTAGCAATTTAGATGATCCTGGACAGGTTATTCGAGACCTTAAAACCATGATTCAAGCATATCATGATGCGGGAATCGGTGTCATTATGGATGTCGTTTACAACCATACCTTCTCAACGGTTGATGCACCTTTCCAAACAACTGTTCCCGATTATTACTATCGTATGAATCCAGATGGAACCTTCCAAAACGGTACAGGTGTTGGAAATGAAACCGCAAGCGAACACGAAATGTACCGCAAGTATATGATTGACTCACTCCTTTATTGGGTGAAAGAATACAATATTGACGGATTCCGTTTCGACTTGATGGGAATTCACGATGTTAAAACCATGCAGGCGATTCGCTGGGCACTTGATGAAGTTGATCCCCGTATTATCACCTATGGAGAAGGCTGGGATATGGGGACAGGTCTTGCACCTTATGATAAGGCCAAGAAGGACAATGCCTACCAGATGCCAAATATCGGATTCTTCAACGATGATCAGCGTGATGCCATCAAAGGAGGAGAAGTTTACGGCTCAATCAAGGCAGGATTTGTTAGCGGTGCAGCTACAGAACCGATTGTAGCCAAAGCTATTCTTGGTAGCCGAGAGTTGGGTTCATATCTTAGTCCAAACCAAGTTCTTAACTACGTGGAAGCTCATGATAATTACAACTTGCATGATTTGTTAGCAACCCTTCACCCAGATCACAGTTCAGATAAGATTATGCGTCAGGTCGAGACAGCAACAGCGATGAGCATTCTTATGCAAGGGATGTCCTTTATAGAGCTGGGGCAAGAATTTGGTCGCACCAAGCTCCTTGCTACAGGAGAAAATGGCGAGCTGACTCCAGCAGATAGAGAACGGGCTATGAATAGTTACAATGCTCCAGATAGTGTCAACCAGGTCAACTGGGATTTAATCAATGAGAGACAAGAGAGCATTGACTTTATTCGCCAGATTATTCGCCTAAAAACACAAAGGCGTGCTTTCTCTTATCCTACATACGAAGAAGTTTATCGTCATGTTTTCGTCCATACAGCTGCTGAAAATAGTGGTTGGATTGTTTACGAAATTCACGGTGGAACAGAGCACTTATTGGTGGTATTCAATGCCAAGGGAACTTCTTTCTACTTTGAAAATGCAGGAAATCTTGAAATGCTTGTGTCCAATAGTCGTTCTAAAGAGTCTAATGTGATTGATGATATCAGCGTTGCAGTCTTGAAGGTACTTTCATAGTAAATGCCACAAAAAGGTTTAGTTAACTCTAGACCTTTTTTGATTTTTATTGAAAAACCAATATCTAATAGGAATAAATTTCAAATAATTTGAAGAATCAAGTTTGTGAAAAAAATATCAATATTTTCCAAAAAGGGGTTGTAATTTTCTGAAAATTTGATAAAATAAGTTTTAATCATTTTCAGGAGGAAGAGAATTTGACACATTATCAGAATTTAGTGAATGGAAAATGGAAATCATCAGAGAATGAAATTGCCATCTATTCTCCCATCAATCAAGAAAAGCTAGGTACAGTACCAGCTATGAGTCAGGCTGAAGTAGATGAGGCTATGAAAGCAGCGCGTGCAGCTCTCCCAGCATGGCGTGATTTAGCACCAGTTGAGCGTGCAGCTTATTTGCATAAGACAGCAGACATTTTGGAACGAGATAAAGAAAAAATTGGTACCATTCTTGCCAAAGAGGTTGCAAAAGGAATTAAAGCAGCCATTGGAGAAGTAGTACGTACAGCAGAATTGATTCGTTTTGCTGCTGAGGAAGGTCTCCGTATCACTGGACAAGCAATGGAAGGTGGCGGTTTTGAAGCTGCAAGTAAAAATAAACTAGCCGTTGTCCGTCGTGAACCAGTTGGTGTCGTTTTAGCTATTGCACCATTTAACTATCCAGTCAACCTTTCTGGATCTAAGATTGCTCCGGCTTTGATTGCAGGAAATGTCGTTATGTTCAAACCCCCAACACAAGGATCTATTTCTGGCCTCTTGCTAGCTAAAGCATTTGACGAAGCAGGAATCCCAGCAGGTGTCTTTAACACCATCACTGGACGTGGTTCTGAAATCGGAGACTACATCATCGAACACAAGGAAGTGAACTTCATTAACTTTACAGGTTCAACACCGATTGGTGAGCGTATTGGTCGTTTAGCTGGTATGCGCCCGATTATGCTTGAACTTGGTGGGAAAGATGCAGCAATTGTCTTAGAAGATGCAGATTTAGAAAATGCAGCTAAGCAAATCGTAGGTGGTGCCTTTAGCTACTCTGGTCAGCGTTGTACCGCTATCAAACGTGTTTTGGTTGTGGAAAGCGTAGCAGACAGATTGGCAGAATTGCTCCAAGCTGAAGTTGCTAAGCTAACAGTCGGTGATCCATTTGACAATACAGATATCACACCTGTTATTGACAATGCTTCAGCTGATTTCATCTGGGGATTGATTGAAGATGCTCAGGAAAAAGGAGCCAAAGCGCTCAGTCCAATCAAACGTGAGAATAATCTCATTTGGCCAGGACTTTTTGATTATGTCACAAGAGACATGAAATTAGCCTGGGAAGAACCATTTGGACCTGTTCTCCCAATTATCCGAGTTGCAGATGCCAATGAAGCGTTAGAAATTGCTAATGAATCAGAGTTCGGTCTTCAATCTTCAGTCTTTACAAATGACTTTAAGAAGGCGTTTGAAATTGCTGAAAAACTTGAAGTGGGTACCGTTCATATTAATAATAAAACACAGCGTGGACCAGATAATTTCCCATTCCTTGGTGTAAAGGGTTCTGGTGCAGGAGTACAAGGAATTAAATATAGTATCGAAGCGATGACAAATGTTAAATCCATTGTTTTTGATGTGAAATAATTTATAAAATTAGGAAATTACCTTCCTGATTTTATTTTTTACTAAAAATACAGTTAAAAATTGATAAAAAACGAATATTCTGGTATTATAATAAAAAAATATATGGAAATTGTTTCGTATTCTATTTTCAGGATATCTTTTTTAAAATGCTAGGTAATTTTTTGAAGGCTTTCATAAAAAAATATGATTTCCTTCGTAAATTACTTGAAAGTTATCTTAAAAGAGTGTATAATAGAATTATAGAAAACGCTTACAAAAGAAAGGGGATTGAATGAATAATCAAGAAGCATTAAGAACCTTTACTACAGGTGAGAACTTTCACCTCCAGCATTATTTAGGAGCGCATAGAGAGGAGAAAAACGGAGAAATAGGCTATACCTTTAGGGTTTGGGCACCAAATGCACAAGCAGTTCATCTAGTTGGTGATTTTACTAATTGGGTTGAGAATCAAATTCCTATGGTTCGTAATGAAGCAGGTGTTTGGGAAGTCTTTACGAGTCAAGCTCAGGAAGGTCAGATTTATAAATATCATATCACGCGTGCAAATGGTCACCAGATTATGAAGATTGATCCTTTGGCAGTTTATTTTGAAGCTAGACCGGGTACAGGGGCAGTTCTGACCAATATCCGTGAAAAGAAATGGAAAGATGGCCTTTGGCTAGCACGTCGCAAACGTCTGGGATTTTTTGAGAGACCAGTTAATATATACGAGGCTCATGCAGGTTCTTGGAAGAGAAATCCAGACGGTAGTCCCTATACGTTTTCGCAACTGAAAGACGAGTTGATTCCATACTTAGTTGAGATGAACTATACACATATTGAGTTCATGCCTTTAATGGCTCACCCACTTGGATTGAGCTGGGGCTATCAACTTATGGGTTACTTTGCTTTTGAACATTCCTATGGTACACCTGAGGAATTCCAAGATTTCGTTGAAGAGTGTCATATAAATAACATTGGTGTTATCGTAGACTGGGTTCCAGGTCATTTCACTATTAATGATGATGCCTTGGCATATTATGACGGCACACCAACTTTTGAATACCAAGACCACAACAAGGCTCATAACTATGGTTGGGGTGCGCTGAATTTTGACCTTGGGAAAAATGAGGTCCAGTCTTTCTTGATTTCAAGTATTAAATTTTGGATTGATTTTTACCACTTAGATGGTATCCGGGTCGATGCAGTGAGCAATATGCTGTATCTAGATTATGATAATGCTCCTTGGACTCCAAATAAGGACGGTGGAAACCTTAACTACGAGGGTTATTATTTCCTTCAACGGTTGAACACAGTGATTAAGTTAGCTCATCCAGATATCATGATGATTGCAGAAGAAAGTTCATCAGCGACAAAGATTACTGGTATGAAAGAAATGGGTGGCCTTGGCTTTGACTATAAATGGAATATGGGCTGGATGAACGACATTCTCCGTTTCTACGAGGAAGATCCGATTTATCGCAAGTATGACTTTAATCTTGTGACTTTCAGCTTTATGTATGTTTTCAATGAAAACTATCTCCTGCCTTTCTCACATGATGAAGTAGTTCATGGTAAGAAGAGTATGATGCATAAGATGTGGGGGGATCGCTACAATCAGTTCGCTGGTCTGCGCAATCTCTACACCTATCAAATTTGTCATCCAGGTAAGAAACTCTTGTTCATGGGTAGTGAGTACGGACAATTCCTCGAGTGGAAGTCCGAGGAGCAGTTAGAATGGTCTAATCTAGAAGATCCAATGAATGCCAAGATGAAGCATTTCACTTCACAACTGAATCAATTCTATAAAGACCATCGCTGTCTTTGGGAAATTGATACTAGTTATGATGGTATAGAGATTATCGATGCTGATAATAGAGATCAGAGTGTCCTTTCCTTTATTCGTAAGGGCAAGAAGGACGAAATGTTAGTCTGTGTCTTTAATATGGCACCAGTTGAACGTAAGGACTTTACGATTGGTTTACCTGTTGCAGGTATTTACGAAGAAGTTTGGAATACAGAATTAGAAGAATGGGGAGGTGTGTGGAAAGAGCACAATCAAACAGTTCAGACTCAAGAAGGCTTATGGAAGGATTATGAGCAGACCTTGACCTTCACCTTGCCAGCTATGGGAGCAAGTATCTGGAAAATCAAACGTCGCTTGAAACCTACTAAAACCGTCACAAGTAAAAACCAAAAAGGAGTAGAAAATGAAGAATGAAATGTTAGCTTTGATTCTTGCTGGTGGGCAAGGAACTCGTCTCGGTAAACTTACTCAAAGCATCGCAAAACCAGCTGTGCAATTTGGTGGGCGCTACCGTATCATTGACTTTGCTCTTTCAAACTGTGCCAACTCAGGCATCAACAATGTTGGAGTCATTACACAGTACCAACCACTTGCTCTCAATAACCATATTGGTAATGGTTCAAGCTGGGGACTAGATGGTATCAATTCTGGTGTCTCTATTCTTCAACCTTATTCTGCAAGTGAAGGAAATCGTTGGTTTGAGGGGACTAGCCACGCCATTTACCAAAATATTGATTATATCGACAGTGTAAACCCTGAGTATGTTTTGATTCTATCTGGGGACCATATCTACAAAATGGATTATGATGATATGCTCCAGTCTCACAAGGATAATAATGCTAGTTTGACAGTAGCAGTTCTTGATGTTCCTCTTAAGGAAGCTAGCCGTTTTGGTATCATGAATACAGATGCAAACAATCGTATTGTTGAATTTGAAGAAAAACCAGCTCAACCTAAATCTACCAAAGCTTCTATGGGAATCTATATCTTTGATTGGCAACGTCTCCGCAATATGCTTATTGTTGCTGAAAAGAGCAATGTCGATATGTCAGACTTCGGTAAAAATGTTATTCCAAACTACCTTGAGTCAGGTGAAAGTGTCTATGCCTATGAATTTAATGGTTACTGGAAAGACGTTGGTACAATTGAGTCTCTTTGGGAAGCGAACATGGAGTATATTTCTCCAGAAAATGCCTTAGATAGCCGTAACCGTCAATGGAAGATTTACTCAAGAAACTTAATTTCACCACCAAACTTCCTTGGGGCAAATGCTCATGTGGAAGATTCCTTGGTTGTCGATGGCTGTTTCGTAGATGGAACTGTTAAACATTCTATCCTCTCAACAGGTGCGCAAGTTCGCGAAGGGGCAGAAGTAGTAGATTCAGTTATCATGAGTGGTGCAATTGTCGGTCAGGGAGCTAAAATCAAACGTGCCATTATTGGTGAAGGTGCAGTTATTTCTGATGGTGTCGAAATTGATGGGACAGAAGAAGTACAGGTTGTAGGATATGATGAAGTAGTGGGGGTAGCAACAGATGAAGATTGATAAATATTCTGCCATTTTAGGAAACACAGTTGGTTTTCATGATATGTCAACACTGACAGACCATCGTCCAGTGGCTAGTTTGCCTTTCGGTGGTAAATATCGCTTGATCGACTTCCCACTTTCAAGTCTTGCTAATGCTGGTGTCCGTAGTATCTTTGGTATTTTCCAACAAGATAATATTAGCTCAGTCTTTGACCATATCCGTTCTGGTCGTGAGTGGGGATTGTCAACTCTTCTTAGCCACTACTATCTAGGTATTTACAATACCCGTGTGGAAAGTAGTACAGTTGGAAAAGAATACTACCAACAGCTTCTTACTTATTTGAAACGTTCTGGCTCAAACCAAACAGTTTCACTTAACTGTGATGTTTTGATTAATATTGATTTGAACCAAGTTTTCCATCTACATAGTACAACAAAAGGGCCTATCACTGTAGTTTATAAAAAACTATCTAAGAAAGACATTTCAGAAGTAAACGCAATCTTGGAAGTGGATGAAACAGACCATGTTCGTTCTCATAAACTCTTTGATAGCAAGTTACCAGATCAAATCTATAACATGTCTACAGATATCTTTGTCGTTGATACACCTTGGTTGATTGAACGCTTGGAAGAAGAAGCTAAAAAAGAACATCCAGAGAAGTTGCGCTATGTTTTACGGGATTTGGCTGCAAAAGAAGGGGCTTTTGCCTACGAGTACACAGGCTACCTAGCCAACATTCACTCTGTAGAGTCTTATTACAAAGCTAACAAAGATATGCTTGAATCACAAAAATTCTACTCTCTCTTCTCACCAAATCAAAAGATTTATACAAAGGTCAAAAACGAAGAGCCAACTTATTATGCTAATACATCCAAGGTAAGCACTTCTCAGTTTGCCTCTGGTAGTATTATTGAAGGTCAAGTGGCTAATTCTGTTTTATCACGTAATATTCATGTCCATAAGGATAGCTTGGTTAAAGATAGCATCTTATTCCCTCGTGTTGTTATTGGAGAAGGAGCTCAGGTAGAATATGCTATCTTGGACAAGGGTGTTGAAGTTGCGGATGGAGTTGTGATCCGTGGAACTGCAGAACATCCAGTCGTCGTTAAGAAAGGTGCTAAAGTAACAGAGGATATTCATTCATGAAAATTTTATTTGTAGCAGCAGAGGGTGCACCCTTTTCAAAAACAGGTGGTTTGGGAGACGTCATTGGCGCTCTTCCAAAATCACTGGTAAAAGCAGGACATGAAGTTGCAGTAATTCTCCCCTACTATGACATGGTAGAGGCTAAATTTGGAAATCAGATTGAAGATGTTCTTCATTTTGAGGTGAGTGTTGGTTGGCGCAGACAGTACTGTGGAATTAAGAAAACAGTACTAAATGGTGTGACCTTCTACTTTATTGACAATCAATATTATTTCTTCCGTGGTCATGTTTACGGTGATTTTGACGACGGAGAGCGCTTTGCATTTTTCCAACTGGCTGCCATTGAGGCTATGGAAAGGATTGACTTTATTCCTGATCTTCTCCATGTTCATGACTACCATACAGCTATGATTCCTTTCTTGTTGAAGGAAAAATACCGTTGGATTCAAGCCTATCAAGGAATAAAAACTGTTTTAACTATTCATAATTTAGAATTCCAAGGACAATTTTCAGAAGGAATGTTGGGTGATTTGTTTGGAGTTGGCTTTGAACGATACGCTGATGGCACCCTTCGCTGGAATAACTGTCTGAACTGGATGAAGGCTGGAATTCTTTACGCAGACCGTGTTTCAACTGTATCGCCTAGCTATGCCCATGAAATTATGACTAGTCAGTTTGGATGTAACTTAGATCAGATTCTTCGAATGGAGTCTGGTAAAGTTTCTGGTATCGTGAATGGGATTGATGCTGACCTGTATAATCCTCAGACGGATGTCCTTTTAGACTATCATTTTAATCAGGATGATTTGTCTGGTAAAGCCCAGAATAAGGCAAAATTGCAAGAGAGAGTAGGCTTGCCAGTTAGAACTGACGTTCCACTGGTGGGAATTGTTTCTCGTTTGACACGTCAAAAAGGTTTTGATGTGGTGGTGGAAAGTCTGCACCATATCTTGCAAAATGATGTTCAGATTGTTCTTTTAGGAACTGGTGATCCAGCCTTTGAAGGAGCTTTCTCATGGTTTGCTCAAATCTATCCAGACAAGCTATCAGCAAATATCACTTTTGATGTCAAACTAGCTCAAGAAATCTACGCTGCTTGTGATCTCTTCCTCATGCCAAGTCGTTTTGAACCGTGTGGCTTGTCTCAAATGATGGCGATGCGTTACGGAACCTTGCCATTGGTTCATGAAGTTGGTGGCTTGCGAGATACCGTTCGTGCTTTCAATCCAATCGAAGGAAGCGGTACTGGCTTTAGCTTCGACAATCTATCTCCTTACTGGTTAAATTGGACTTTCCAAACAGCATTGGACTTGTATAGAAACCATCCTGATGTTTGGAGAAACCTACAAAAACAAGCTATGGAGTGTGATTTCTCATGGGATACAGCCTGCAGGTCATACCTTGACTTGTACCATAGTTTAGTTAATTAATAGATAAAATCGTATGATGACTTCATACGATTTTTAGGCTGTTTAGAGAGGAGAACTGATGTCCCAAGTAAAAGGCTTGTGTGTCATGGATGTTGACGGCACCTTAATCCTAGAAGAAGTGATTGATTTGTTGGGAAGAGAGGCAGGTCGTGAGGCGGAAATTGCGCAGCTTACAAGTCAGGCAATGCGAGGAGAGTTGAATTTTGAAACGAGTTTACGAGACAGAGTTTTCTTGTTGGAAGGCCTTCCTATTTCGGTCTTTGATACAGTCTTCAATTCTATTCATCTATCGCCAAATGCCCAGGAATTCATTTCTATTCTCCAAAGGAATGCTATCCTAGTTGGTATGGTGTCCGGTGGATTTTCTCCAATAGTTGAGAGATTAGCAAAATCTCTTGGAATTGCCTATTTTTCTGCCAACCAACTTGAAGTCAAAGGTGGCTTTCTAACAGGGGAATTAGTTGGACAAATTATCAGTCCCCAGGTCAAAAAAGATACTCTAGAACAATGGAGAAAGGAACTGCAACTTCCTAGAGAAAGAACTGTTGCAATCGGAGATGGGGCAAATGACCTATTAATGTTGAAGTCAGCAGGACTGGGAATTGCTTTTTGTGCCAAAGAAGTGCTCAAAAAAGAAATACCGAATCATGTTGACAAGAGGGATTTTTTAGAAGTTCTTCCTTTGATTGACTGTTTAGAATGAGGGAAAATATGAAGATTGTAATTGCACCAGATTCATTTAAAGAAAGCTTGACCGCTGATCAGGTAGCTGAAGCAATAAAAAGAGGCTTCCAACAATCGATAGCAGATGTAGAATGTCTCCTCTGCCCTGTTGGTGATGGTGGCGAAGGTACAGTAGATTCTATTCGACATTCTCTTGACATTGAAGAAAAATGGATCCAAGTGACAGGCCCTTTTGGACAAAAAGAAGCCATGAGCTATTTTCAAAAAGAACAACTGGCACTATTTGAAGTGGCTGACTTAGTTGGCCTTGGAAAAATTCCGATAGAGAAACGAAATCCACTTCAAATTCAGACTTGTGGTATTGGAGAGTTGATTCGTCATCTCATTGCTCAAGGGATTAAAGAAATCTATATCGGCGTTGGTGGCACGGCCAGTAATGACGGAGGAATTGGGATCGCTGCTGGTTTAGGTTATCGATTTTATGATAGGGATGGAAATGTCTTGCCCGCTTGCGGTCAGTCCTTACTAAATTTAGCTTCTGTTTCAACAGAAAATCGCTATGAAATTCCTGAAGATGTTCAAATTCGTATTTTAGCAGATGTCACGAGTCCCTTATGTGGTTATCAAGGTGCGACCTACACGTTTGGCAAGCAAAAAGGTCTAGATCCTACTATGTTTGCAGTCGTAGATCAGGCAATCCAAGATTTTTATGAAAAAGTCTCCCCTGCAACATTGGAACTTAAAGGAGCAGGAGCTGGTGGAGGCATTGCTGGCGGTTTGTGTGCCTTTGCTCAGGCAAATATCGTGTCTGGAATTGATACCTGCTTGAACCTAATTAGCTTTGATAAGAAAGTTGCAGATGCTGACTTGGTTATTGTTGGAGAAGGAAGGCTAGATCGTCAAAGTTTAGCAGGTAAAGCGCCGATAGGTGTTGCAAAAAGAACCCCTATCGGAGTTCCTGTCATTGCTATTTGTGGTAGTATTGCTGAGGATTTACCTTCCCTACCATTTGAGAATATCCAAGCGGCTTTTTCAATTTTGGAGAAAAGTGAACCTCTAGAAGATAGTTTGAAAAATGCCAGTCTCTATTTGGAGCACACGGCTGCCAATATAGGGCATTTATTAAATATGCGCAAGATTTAGCCAAACCATTTCTTCCAGAAGGATGTTTTGGCTGGACCTTCCTTTTTATCTTCCCAAAGTTTTGCAAAAGCAAGTCGAAGGTCCTTTTCTTCTACTTGAACTGGTGCATTGCTATGGATAATCAGGCCAAAAGGAGAAGAAGTATGCTCTTCAGATACAATGGTAGCTTGACTATCAGTTTCTTTAGCTTCTTTTAAGTAGAAAACTTGCTTGTCAAATTCGATATTTGGTGAAATCTTCACAAATAGTGGTTCTGCTTTTTCCTGAAGGTTTTCTAAAATGGATAAAAAGCCTTTTTCTAACTGAGGGCTATTTGCTGTATCAATATCTGCATATCCAAGAACTCTTTCCTCAAAAGTACCAAGATAGCGTCTTTGCTCATCCGGATTTAATTTTGCTCCACCATGAGCTTTTTCAAGTAATTGTTTTGATAAATCTGTCATGAAAACAGTATATCATAAAAGATAGAATAAAACAGACAAAAGAAAGCGATTACTTTATAAAGTTAAGGAAAATTTGCACAAAGATAACGTTTTTTCTTGAAAAAGGAGGGGTTTTAAGGTATTATAGAGGTGTAAAAAATTTAACTCATAAGGAGAGTAAAAAATGTCAATTATTACTGATGTTTACGCTCGCGAAGTCCTAGACTCACGCGGTAACCCAACACTTGAAGTAGAAGTTTACACTGAATCAGGTGCTTTCGGACGTGGTATGGTTCCATCAGGAGCTTCTACTGGTGAACACGAAGCAGTTGAACTTCGCGATGGTGACAAATCTCGTTACGGTGGTCTTGGTACACAAAAAGCTGTTGACAACGTAAACAACATCATTGCTGAAGCTATCATTGGCTACGATGTACGTGATCAACAAGCTATCGACCGTGCTATGATCGCTCTTGACGGTACTCCTAACAAAGGTAAATTGGGTGCAAACGCAATCCTTGGTGTGTCTATCGCTGTAGCTCGTGCTGCTGCTGACTACCTTGAAATCCCACTTTACAGCTACCTTGGTGGATTCAACACTAAAGTTCTTCCAACTCCAATGATGAATATCATCAACGGTGGTTCTCACTCTGACGCTCCAATCGCTTTCCAAGAATTCATGATCGTACCTGCTGGTGCGCCATCATTCAAAGAAGCTCTTCGTTGGGGTGCTGAAATCTTCCACGCTCTTAAGAAAATCCTTAAATCTCGTGGTTTGGAAACAGCCGTAGGTGACGAAGGTGGATTCGCTCCTCGTTTTGAAGGAACTGAAGACGGAGTTGAAACTATCCTTGCTGCTATCGAAGCTGCTGGATATGTTCCAGGTAAAGACGTATTTATCGGATTTGACTGTGCTTCATCAGAATTCTACGATAAAGAACGTAAAGTTTACGACTACACTAAATTTGAAGGTGAAGGTGCTGCTGTACGTACTGCTGCAGAACAAATCGACTACCTTGAAGAATTGGTAAACAAATACCCAATCATCACTATCGAAGATGGTATGGATGAAAACGACTGGGACGGTTGGAAAGCTCTTACTGAACGTCTTGGTGGTAAAGTTCAATTGGTTGGTGACGACTTCTTCGTAACAAACACTTCTTACCTTGAAAAAGGTATTGCAGAAGGTGCTGCTAACTCAATCCTTATCAAAGTTAACCAAATCGGTACTCTTACTGAAACATTCGACGCTATCGAAATGGCGAAAGAAGCTGGTTACACTGCCGTTGTATCACACCGTTCAGGTGAAACTGAAGATTCAACAATCGCTGACATCGCAGTTGCAACTAACGCAGGACAAATCAAGACAGGTTCACTTTCACGTACAGACCGTATCGCTAAATACAACCAATTGCTTCGCATCGAAGACCAACTTGGTGAAGTAGCAGAATACCGTGGATTGAAATCATTCTACAACCTTAAAAAATAATCGTTGATCTAACAACGTTTTAAGCCCCTCGGATTTTATCCGAAGGGCTATTTTTGTGGGCTCTTTGTCAACTGTAGTGGGTTGAAGAAAAGCTAAGATCTAGAAAGGACGAAATTCGTCCTTTCTTTTTTGATGTTGATAGCGATAAAAATCCTTTTTTTGAAGTTTTCAAAGTTCCGAAAACCAAATGCATTTCGTTTGATAAGTTTGATGAGATTATTAGTAGCTTCCAATTTGGCGTTGGAGTAGGGTAGTTGAAGGGCGTTGATAATCTTTTCTTTGTCCTTTAGGAAGGTTTTAAAGACAGTCTGAAAAAGAGGATGAACCTGCTTTAGATTGTCCTCGATAAGTCCGAAAAATTTGTCTGGCTCTTTATTCTGGAAATGAAAAAGTAAGAGCTGATAGAGATTGTAGTGGAATTTCAAGTCTTCTGAATAGCTCAAAAGCTTGTCTAGAATTTCTTTATTTGTTAAGTGCATACGAAAAGTAGGGCGATAAAAACGTTTATCACTCAGTTTACGACTATCCTGCTGGATGAGCTTCCAGTAGCGTTTGATAGCCTTGTATTCATGAGATTTTCGCTCAAATTGATTCATGATTTGGACACGGACACGACTCATAGCACGGCTGAGATGTTGGACAATGTGAAAGCGGTCGAGAACGATTTTAGCACATGGGAAAAGCTGTTTAGCTAAGGCATACTCGTCCCAGGACATAATCTCAGGAAGTTGGCTAAAGTTATGCTTAAAGCGAAAGTCATTGAGCTTGCGAATGACAGTTGAAGTTGAAATGGAAAGCTGATGTGCAATATCGGTCATAGAAGTCTTTTCAATCAGCTTATGAGCAATTTTTTGGTTGATAATACGAGGAATTTGGTGATTTTTCTCGACGAGAGAGGTCTGTGAGACCATCATTTTAGAGCAATGATAGCACTTGAAACGACGCTTTCTAAGGAGGATTCTAGTAGGCATACCAGTCATTTCGAGGTAAGGAATTTTCGACGGTTTTTGGAAGTCATATTTCTTCATTTGACTTCCGCAATCAGGGCAAGATGGTGCCTCATAATCTAGTTTAGCGATGATTTCTTTGTGAGTATCCCTATTGATGATATCCATAAATTGGACATTAGGGTCTTTGATATCGAGCAGTTTTATGATAAAATGTAATGGTTCCATATGATTCTTTCTAATGAGTTGTTTCGTCGCTTTTCATTATAGATCTTATGGGACTTTTTTTCTACACAAAAATAGGCTCCATAATATCTATAGAGGATTTACCCACTACAAATATTATAGAGCCTTTTTGTGTTCAGGGTGCAAAAAAGGGGCATAACTTTTAAGAAAGTTAAGTTACCAATAAATAGGATTCAGCTAATATAATTGAAAATGATGGAAAAAAGGGTGAATTTATGATATACTTTAGAGTAGGACCTTTTTAGAAATTTTGAAAGAGTATTAAAAATTTAAAATGAGAAAAATTGTTATCAATGGTGGTTTGCCCCTGCAAGGTGAGATTACCATTAGTGGTGCAAAAAATAGTGTTGTAGCTTTGATTCCAGCTATTATTTTGGCAGATGATGTTGTAACTTTGGATTGTGTGCCAGATATTTCCGATGTTGCTAGTCTTGTCGAAATCATGGAATTAATGGGTGCTACTGTTAAGAGATATGATGATGTGTTAGAGATTGATCCAAGAGGTGTTAAGAATATTCCAATGCCATACGGAAAAATCAATAGTCTTCGTGCATCTTATTATTTTTATGGAAGTCTTTTAGGTCGCTTTGGTGAAGCTACTGTTGGTTTACCTGGTGGATGTGATTTGGGACCTCGCCCTATTGACTTACACCTTAAGGCTTTTGAAGCTATGGGAGCAACTGTTAGCTACGAGGGAGATAACATGAAGTTATCTGCTAAAGATACAGGACTTCATGGTGCAAGTATTTACATGGATACGGTTAGTGTCGGTGCGACGATTAATACGATGATTGCTGCGGTTAAAGCAAATGGTCGTACTATTATTGAAAATGCAGCCCGTGAACCTGAGATTATTGACGTTGCTACTCTATTGAATAATATGGGTGCCCATATCCGTGGTGCTGGAACCAATATCATCATTATTGATGGTGTTGAAAGATTACATGGAACGCGTCATCAGGTGATTCCAGATCGTATCGAAGCGGGAACATATATTTCCTTAGCTGCAGCAGTTGGTAAGGGAATTCGGATTAATAATGTTCTTTATGAACACCTAGAAGGATTCATTGCTAAGTTGGAAGAAATGGGAGTGAGAATGACTGTATCGGAGGACAGTATTTTTGTCGAAGAACAGTCTAATTTGAAAGCAATTAATATTAAGACAGCTCCTTACCCAGGCTTTGCTACTGACTTGCAACAACCAATTACTCCTCTCTTGTTAACAGCAGAGGGTCGTGGTACCATTATTGATACCATTTATGAAAAACGAGTAAACCATGTTTTTGAACTAGCAAAGATGGACGCAGATATTACGACTACAAACGACCATATTTTATATACTGGTGGCCGTAGTTTACGTGGTGCAAATGTAAAAGCTACTGACCTTAGAGCTGGTGCTGCACTTGTCATTGCTGGACTGATGGCTGAAGGTAAAACTGAAATAACAAATATTGAGTTCATTTTACGTGGTTATTCGGATATTATTGAAAAATTACGTAATCTAGGAGCGGATATTACACTTGTTGAAGAATAAACCGTAGAGGTGTTTATGAATATTTGGACCAAATTAGCAATGTTTTCTTTTTTTGAAACGGATCGCTTGTATTTGCGTCCTTTCTTTTTTAGTGATAGTCAGGACTTCCATGAGATAGCTTCAAATCCAGAAAATTTACAATTCATTTTTCCAAGTCAAGCTAGTTTGGAAGAGAGTCAATATGCACTGGCCAATTATTTTATGAAATCTCCATTAGGAGTATGGGCTATTTGTGACAAGAAAACTGAAAAAATGATTGGTTCAATTAAGTTTGAGAAGCTAGATGAAATTAAAAAAGAAGCAGAACTTGGTTATTTTTTGAGAAAAGATATATGGTGTCAAGGTTTTATGACAGAAGTTGTTAAAAAACTTTGTCAGCTTTCTTTTGAGGAATTTGGTTTAAAACAATTATCCATCATTACTCACCTTGAAAATAAAGCTAGCCAAAAAGTTGCTCTTAAGTCTGGATTCCGTTTAATTCGGCAATTTAAAGGAAGTGATCGCTATACAAGGAAAATGCGAGATTATCTTGAGTTTCGCTTTGTAAAGGGAGAAATTAATGAGTAAACACCAAGAAATTCTAAGTTATTTGGAAGAATTACCCGTTGGTAAAAGGGTCAGTGTTCGAAGCATTTCCAACCATCTAGGAGTCAGTGATGGAACGGCCTATCGGGCTATCAAGGAAGCGGAAAATCGTGGAATAGTAGAGACTCGACCAAGAAGTGGTACTATTCGTGTTAAATCTCAGAAAGTTGCTATCGAGAGATTAACATTTGCTGAAATTGCAGAAGTGACTTCTTCTGAGGTTTTGGCTGGGCAAGAAGGTTTAGAGAGAGAATTTAGTAAGTTTTCAATTGGTGCCATGACTGAACAAAATATCTTGTCCTACCTTCACGATGGTGGGCTCCTGATTGTCGGAGACCGTACCCGTATCCAATTACTAGCGCTGGAAAATGAAAATGCAGTTCTGGTTACAGGTGGATTTCAGGTCCATGATGATGTGCTTAAACTGGCCAATCAAAAAGGGATTCCTGTTCTGAGAAGCAAGAATGACACTTTTACCATTGCGACCATGATAAATAAAGCCCTGTCAAATGTACAAATCAAGACTGATATTCTGACAGTTGAGAAACTTTATCGTCCAAGTCATGAGTATGGTTTTCTGAGAGAGACTGACACTGTTAAAGATTATTTGGACTTGGTACGTAAGAATCGTAGCAGTCGTTTCCCAGTTATCAATCAACATCAGGTTGTTGTTGGGGTTGTTACCATGAGAGACGCTGGTGATAAGTCACCAAGCACCACAATTGACAAGGTCATGTCTCGTAGTCTATTTTTGGTTGGATTATCAACAAATATTGCTAATGTGAGTCAACGGATGATTGCTGAAGACTTTGAAATGGTACCGGTTGTTCGAAATAATCAAACCTTGCTTGGGGTTGTAACCAGACGAGATGTCATGGAGAAGATGAGTCGTTCCCAAGTTTCGGCTCTACCAACTTTTTCAGAGCAGATTGGTCAAAAACTTTCTTATCACCATGATGAAGTAGTCATTACAGTGGAGCCCTTTATGCTAGAGAAAAATGGTGTTTTGGCTAATGGTGTTTTGGCAGAAATTCTGACCCATATGACCCAAGATTTAGTTGTTAATAGTGGGCGCAATCTCATCATCGAGCAAATGCTGATCTACTTTTTGCAGGCTGTTCAGATAGATGATATACTGCGCATTCAAGCACGCATTATCCACCATACTAGACGATCAGCTATTATTGATTACGATATTTATCATGGTCATCAGATTGTTTCAAAAGCAAATGTGACCGTTAAAATTAATTAGAAACTAGGAGAAATAATGATAACATTAAAATCAGCTCGTGAAATCGAAGCTATGGATAAGGCCGGTGATTTTTTAGCAAGTATCCATATTGGCTTGCGTGATTTGATTAAGCCTGGCGTAGATATGTGGGAAGTTGAAGAGTATGTCCGCCGTCGTTGTAAGGAAGAAAATTTCCTTCCGCTTCAGATTGGAGTCGACGGTGCAATGATGGACTATCCTTATGCTACCTGTTGCTCTCTTAATGATGAAGTGGCTCATGCTTTCCCTCGTCACTATATCTTGAAAGATGGTGATTTGCTCAAAGTTGATATGGTTTTGGGAGGTCCAATTGCTAAATCTGACCTGAATGTCTCAAAATTAAACTTCAACAATGTTGAACAAATGAAAAAATACACTCAGAGCTATTCTGGTGGCCTAGCAGACTCTTGTTGGGCATATGCTGTAGGTACACCGTCCGAAGAAGTGAAAAACTTGATGGATGTAACCAAAGAAGCTATGTACAAGGGTATTGAGCAAGCCGTCATTGGGAATCGTATCGGTGATATTGGAGCAGCTATTCAAGAATATGCTGAAAGTCGTGGATACGGTGTAGTGCGTGATTTGGTTGGTCATGGTGTTGGCCCAACTATGCATGAAGAACCAATGGTTCCTAACTATGGTATTGCTGGTCGTGGGCTTCGTCTCCGTGAAGGAATGGTGTTGACCATTGAACCAATGATCAACACGGGTGACTGGGAAATTGATACAGATATGAAGACTGGTTGGGCGCATAAGACTATTGACGGTGGCCTATCTTGTCAATATGAACACCAATTCGTGATTACGAAAGACGGACCTGTTATCTTGACTAGCCAAGGTGAAGAAGGAACTTATTAGTAAAAAGTGAAAAGACTACTGGAAGTTGATTTTATAAAGAATTTACTAGAACTTTTCATAATAAAGCGCATTATATCAAGTTTTAAGGGCTGATGTGATGCGTTTTTCTGATTTCAAGATTCTTACGTCAATCTCTTGTACGTTATGTTGATTTTAAAACCAAAATTCTTCTAAAATGCTACACTTCAGGTTAAAAAAACGACATTTCAGATTTTCTGTTCCAGAAATAGCTATCACTATGATATAATTATTTTATGATTATTACTATTCCTATAAAAAACCAAAAAGATATTGGCACACCATCCGATTCGGTAGTTGTTCTCGGCTATTTTGATGGTATACATAAGGGACATCAAGAACTATTTCGTGTTGCCAACAAGGCTGCGATGAAAGATTTGTTGCCTATCGTAGTTATGACGTTTAATGAATCTCCAAAGATTGCTTTAGAGCCTTATCATCCGGATTTGTTTTTGCATATTTTGAACCCAGCTGAACGTGAAAGAAAGTTAAAACGAGCAGGCGTAGAAGAATTGTATCTCCTTGATTTTAGTAGCAAATTTGCTAGTCTCACGGCAGAAGAATTTTTTGCAACCTATATTAAGGCTATGAATGCTAAAATTATTGTTGCAGGTTTTGATTATACATTTGGTTCTGACAAAAAAACGGCAGAAGATTTAAAGAATTACTTTGATGGAGAAGTTATCATTGTCCCACCTGTAGAAGATGAGAAAGGAAAGATTAGTTCAACTCGTATCCGTCAAGCTATTTTAGATGGCAATGTGAAAGAAGCAGGAGAACTTTTGGGTGCACCGCTTCCATCCAGAGGTATGGTGGTTCATGGTAACGCTCGTGGTCGTACGATTGGTTATCCAACAGCTAATTTGGTGCTTTTAGACCGTACTTATATGCCAGCAGATGGCGTTTATGTTGTTGATGTTGAGATTCAAAGACAGAAGTATCGTGCTATGGCTAGTGTTGGAAAAAATGTGACCTTTGATGGAGAAGAAGCACGTTTTGAAGTCAATATTTTTGATTTTAATCAAGATATTTATGGTGAAACTGTTATGGTTTATTGGCTTGATCGTATTCGAGATATGACCAAATTTGACTCAGTCGACCAATTAGTGGATCAGTTAAAGGCTGATGAAGAACTAGCTCGGAATTGGTCTTAAGAGATTGAGTAAACAAAAAAGAGGTTGTCTGTAACCCAAAAGATAGATGAATAAGTCTAACTTTTGAGGTCACTACACTACCTCTTTTTATTCTTTTTCAAAGGTAAATCCTTCTCCAAGGATTTCGTGGGCTTCTGTAATAGTTATAAAGGCTTGAGGATCAATTCGATGAATCATTTCCTTCATTTTAACAATTTCATTTCTTCCGACAATACAGTAAATGATTTTTAAATCTTCTTGACTATAATAACCTTGACCTGAGATGAAAGTAACACCTCTTCCTAGGTCATCATTAATCGCCTTAGCAAGTTGGTCAGGACGTTTGGTAATAATCATAAATCCTTTACCTGCGTAGCCACCTTCGCCAATCAAATCAATGACACGCGAAACGATAAAATCAAATAAGAGCGTGTAGGAAACCAATCTCAAATCCTTGAAGATTAGGAGAATCAGCATGAGAATACAAAAATCTAAGATAAAGAGCAGTTTCCCCATGGATATATGAGTGTATTTATTGAGAATACGAGCTAGAATATCAGTACCACCAGTTGTACCTCCCGCATTAAAGATAATTCCAAGACCAATTCCCAATAGAATCCCAGCTATAAGGGCAGTGATTAGTAAATCACCTTGCAGATCAATATGAAGGGGAATCCGCTCAAAAATAGCCAACCAAGCGGACAAAGCTAAGGTTCCTAGTAAACTAGAATAGAGGGATTTGGCTCCAAAGATTTTCCAAGCTAGGATGAAAAGGGGAATATTAATCAGCAAGTTCATGAGAGAAACAGGGATTTTAAAAAGATAAAAGGTGATGAGGGTAATACCTGTCGCCCCTCCTTCAAAGAGATGATGGGGAACTACAAAATAAGTTAGCCCAAAAGCATAAATAGCAGCACCTAGTAAAATGGTTAAAATGGGATAAATTTTTTTTATCATAGGAACCTCTTTTCTTATAAGTAGATTATATCAAATTTTTAAGGAAAATTTGAATGACTCCATTAGGATTTTTAATCTTTTTTTGATATAATTAAGAGTAAGAAAACCAATCTGAATCCTAAAATAGAAAGATTGCAACTATGACAAAAATTAAGATTGTAACCGATTCATCTGTTACTATTGAACCAGAACTAGTAAAACAATTAGATATCACTGTTGTTCCACTATCTGTAATGATTGATAATGTTGTTTATTCTGATGCTGATTTGAAAGAAGAAGGTAAATTTCTTCAGTTAATGCAAGAAAGTAAGAATCTTCCTAAAACAAGTCAGCCACCTGTAGGTGTCTTTGCTGAAGTGTTTGAAGACCTATCTAAGGATGGTAGCCAGATTCTTGCTATTCATATGTCCCATGCTCTTTCAGGGACTGTAGAAGCAGCGCGTCAAGGTGCCAGCCTGTCTACTGCCGATGTGACAGTTATCGATAGTTCCTTCACTGACCAAGCCTTGAAATTCCAAGTTGTTGAGGCTGCGAAATTAGCACAAGAAGGCAAAGAGATGGCGGAAATTTTATCTCACGTTGAAGAGGTAAAAAACCATACGGAGCTCTACATTGGTGTTTCTACTCTAGAAAACCTAGTAAAAGGTGGACGAATTGGCCGTGTAACTGGATTGTTGAGCTCCCTTCTCAATATCCGTGTTGTCATGCAAATGAAAGACCATGAATTGCAGCCAATTGTTAAAGGTCGTGGAGCTAAAACCTTTAAAAAATGGTTAGATGAGTTAATAGCAACTCTCTCTGAACGTTCTGTAGCAGAGATTGGAATTTCATATTCTGGTAGTGCTGATTGGGCAAAAGAGATGAAAGAAAGTTTACAAGCTTATGTCGAAAAGCCAATTTCTGTTTTGGAAACGGGTTCCATTATTCAAACTCACACGGGTGAGAACGCTTGGGCTATTTTGGTACGTTACCACTCCTAAAAAAATAAATAAAATGGGAAGAAATAGTGTTTTTAACTTGACCTAAAAGGGATTTTAGGATATGATTATATTTGTTAATTAGAAATTAAATTGGAGGAATCGTTAACATGGCAAACAAACAAGATTTGATCGCTAAAGTAGCAGAAGCTACAGAATTGACTAAGAAAGACTCAGCAGCAGCAGTTGAAGCTGTATTCGCAGCAGTAACTGAGTACCTTGCAGCTGGTGAAAAAGTTCAATTGATTGGTTTTGGTAACTTTGAAGTTCGTGAGCGTGCTGCACGTAAAGGTCGCAACCCACAAACTGGTAAAGAAATCAAAATTGCAGCTTCTAAAGTTCCAGCATTCAAAGCTGGTAAAGCTCTTAAAGACGCTGTTAAATAATCAACCTTCCAAAAGCCTATTGTATCAAGCTTTCTAGCTTGGGCAGTAGGCTTTTTTTGTGTATAGGAGGCAAAAAAGGGCCAGAATCTGAATGAACTAGTACCGGAAAATATTTCAAGTACAGACTAATTCAAATTGCGTAGCAGAAATCATACAAATGAAATTGATTATAGTAAAATAGGATTAGAATTATTAAGAAAGTTGGTTTTTTATTGGAAACGATAGTATTTTCAATCTCCGTTTTTTTAGCAGGGATCTTGTCCTTCTTTTCCCCTTGCATTTTTCCTCTGTTACCTGTTTATACTGGAATTTTGCTGGATGATCAGGAAAGTGCAAAAAGTTTTTCTTTGTTTGGGAGAAAAGTTGCGTGGTCAGGCTTGATTCGAACACTTTGCTTTATTGCAGGTATTTCTCTTATTTTCTTTATTCTAGGATTTGGTGCTGGTTACTTTGGTAATATTCTCTATGCCAATTGGTTTCGCTATACCATGGGTACGATTATCATTATTTTGGGCCTTCACCAGATGGAAATTTTTCATTTTAAGAAATTAGAGGTTCAAAAAAGCTTTACTTTTAAGAAATCAGAAGCCAATCGTTATTGGTCGGCCTTTTTACTCGGTATTACCTTTAGCTTTGGTTGGACGCCTTGTATTGGTCCAGTTTTGAGTTCTGTTTTAGCACTTGCGGCTTCAGGCGGCAATGGCGCTTGGCAAGGAGCTATCTATACTCTTATTTACACTCTGGGTATGGCCATTCCTTTCTTGCTCTTGGCTCTTGCTTCAGGTGTAGTGATGCCTTATTTTAGTAAAATCAAGCGTCATATGATGCTACTGAAGAAAATTGGTGGTTTCCTCATTATTTTAATGGGAATTTTGTTAATCTTAGGACAAGTAAATGTTCTAGCTGGAATTTTTGAATAAAGGAGAAAAAGATGAAAAAAGTAATGTTTGCTGGCTTAAGCCTCTTGTCATTAGTCGTATTAATGGCTTGTGGGGAGGAAGAGTCTAAAAAGACTCAAGCACCAGAACAAGCCCCAAAACAACAGCAACAAACGCCTGTACAACAAATTGCTGTTGGAAAAGAGGCTCCAGACTTTACCTTGCAATCCATGGATGGCAAAGAAGTTAAGTTATCTGATTATAAGGGTAAAAAAGTTTACTTGAAGTTTTGGGCTTCCTGGTGTGGTCCATGTAAGAAAAGTATGCCTGAGTTGATGGAATTAGCTGCAAAAGAAGATCGAGATTTTGAAATTCTTAGTGTCGTTGCGCCAGGTCTTCAAGGGGAAAAAACAGTAGAAGAATTTCCAAAATGGTTCCAGGAACAAGGATATAAGGATATACCAGTTCTCTACGATACCAAGGGTAGCACTTTCCAAGCTTATCAAATCCGAAGTATTCCTACAGAATATTTGATTGATAGCCAAGGCAAGATTGGAAAAATCCAGTTTGGTGCAATAAGAAATGCAGATGCAGAAGCAGCCTTTAAAGAAATGAACTAGAATCGATAAAAATCTGATTACAATATGTAGTCAGATTTTTTTAGAAAAATATTTTATAAATATTCACAAATCTCCCATATTTATGGTAAAATAGAATCATCATTTTATTTTGGAGTCAAAGATGAATATATTTAGAACAAAGAATGTTAGTTTGGATAAAACAGAGATGCACAGGCATTTGAAGTTATGGGATTTGATTTTGTTGGGTATCGGAGCCATGGTAGGGACGGGCGTCTTTACAATTACAGGTACTGCAGCTGCAACGCTTGCTGGTCCAGCCCTAGTGATTTCAATTGTCATTTCTGCCTTGTGTGTGGGATTATCAGCCCTCTTTTTTGCAGAATTTGCTTCTCGAGTACCCGCTACAGGTGGTGCTTACAGCTATCTCTATGCTATCTTAGGAGAATTCCCTGCCTGGTTGGCTGGCTGGTTAACCATGATGGAGTTCATGACAGCCATATCTGGTGTGGCTTCGGGATGGGCAGCTTATTTTAAAGGGTTACTGTCTCAATACGGAATAGCCCTTCCTCAGGCTTTAAATGGTACCTTTAATCCTCAAGCAGGGACATTTGTTGATTTATTGCCTATTCTTGTTTTGGTCTTGGTGACCTCGCTTGTTCTACTCAATGCTAAAGCAGCATTACGCTTTAATTCAATTTTAGTTATTTTGAAATTTTCCGCTTTAGCTCTCTTTGTTTTAGTAGGAATTTGGCATATCAAGCTTGATAATTGGAGCAATTTCGCTCCTTATGGTTTTGGTCAAATTTATGGTGCTACTACTGGTATTATGGCTGGTGCGTCCTTAATGTTCTTTGGATTTTTAGGCTTCGAATCCATCTCTATGGCTGTAGATGAAGTCAAGACTCCTCAAAAAAATATTCCGAGAGGGATTGTCTTATCACTTTCAATCGTAACCATTCTTTATGCCTTGGTGACTCTTGTCTTGACTGGTGTGGTTCACTATAGTCATCTAAATGTCGACGATGCCGTTGCTTTTGCTCTTCGCAGTGTTGGGATTAGTTGGGCAGCCAACTATGTGTCATTAGTGGCTATCTTGACCTTGATTACAGTTTGTATTTCGATGACCTATGCCCTATCACGTATGATTTACAGTTTAGCGCGTGACGGCTTGATACCTGCTGCCTTTAAAGAACTGACCAAAACAAGCAAGGTACCAAAAAATGCTACTATCTTGACAGGTCTAGCTTCAGCAGTAGCAGCAGGAATGTTCCCTCTTGCTAGTATCGCAGCCTTCTTAAATATTTGTACCTTGGCTTACTTGATCATGCTGGCTTATGGTCTGATTCGCTTACGGAAAGAAAAAGGAATGCCCAAAGCGGGCGAGTTTAAAACACCATTGGTACCTCTGTTACCAATTTTATCAATCATCATTTGTTTATCCTTTATGTTACAGTATAATATGGAAACTTGGGTTGCTTTCCTAGTTGCTTTGTTGATAGGAAGTATTATTTACTTTACTTATGGTTATAAGCATTCTACCATAGAAGAATAATACTCTTCGAAAATCTCTTCAAACCACGTCAGCTTCGCCTTGCCGTATATATGTGACTGACTTCGTCAGTTCTATCTACAACCTCAAAGCGGTGCTTTGAGCAACCTGCGGCTAGCTTCCTAATTTGCTCTTTGATTTTCATTGAGTATATAAAGTGAGAATCTGTTGAGTTGTTGAAACTCAGCAGATTTTTATATGTGAAAGAAATTTCAAATTTTTTCTAAAAATAGCTTGACAGATTAAATTTTTAGGAGTAGAATATTTACCAGTTAATTAAATAGTTAAGGAGTTATCTATGAAGAAAAAAAGTTTATTTTTAGTATTGTTAAGTGTCTTTCTTTTGTGTTTAGGGGCTTGTGGTCAAAAGGAAAGCCAGTCAGGTAAAGGGATGAAAATTGTAACTAGTTTTTATCCTATCTATGCTATGGTCAAGGAAGTATCTGGTGACTTGAATGATGTTCGAATGATTCAGTCAAGTAGTGGGATTCACTCCTTTGAACCTTCAGCAAATGATATTGCAGCGATCTATGATGCAGATGTATTTGTCTACCATTCGCATACACTTGAATCTTGGGCAGGAAGTCTGGATCCCAATCTAAAAAAATCCAAAGTTAAGGTTTTAGAGGCTTCAGAAGGAATGACATTGGATCGTGTCCCTGGTCTAGAAGATGTGGAAGCAGGTGATGGAGTTGATGAAAAAACGCTTTATGACCCTCACACTTGGCTAGATCCTGAAAAAGCTGGAGAAGAAGCTCAGATTATCGCTGATAAACTTTCAGAGGTTGATAGTGAGCATAAAGAAACTTATCAGAAAAATGCGCAAGCCTTTATCAAAAAAGCTCAAGAATTGACTAAGAAATTCCAACCTAAATTTGAAAAAGCGAGTCAGAAAACATTTGTAACCCAACATACAGCCTTTTCTTATCTAGCTAAGCGATTTGGACTCAATCAACTTGGAATCGCAGGTATCTCTCCAGAACAAGAACCAAGTCCAAGACAACTAACAGAAATTCAGGAATTTGTAAAAACCTATAAGGTTAAAACGATTTTTACAGAAAGTAATGCTTCTTCGAAAGTAGCTGAAACCCTTGTCAAATCAACAGGTGTTGGTCTTAAAACTCTGAATCCTTTAGAGGCAGACCCACAAAATGACAAGACTTATTTAGAAAATCTTGAAGAAAATATGAGTGTTCTAGCAGAAGAATTGAAGTGAGGAAAGAATGAAAATCAATAAAAAATATGTAGCGGGTTCAGTGGCAGTTCTTGCCCTAAGTGTTTGTTCCTATGAACTAGGTCGTTACCAAGCTGGTCAAGTTAAGAAAGATTCGAATCGAGTTGCTTATATAGATGGTGATCAGGCTGGTCAAAAGGCAGAGAACTTGACACCAGATGAAGTCAGTAAGAGAGAGGGAATCAACGCAGAACAAATCGTTATTAAGATTACGGATCAAGGTTATGTGACCTCTCATGGAGACCATTATCATTACTATAATGGCAAGGTTCCTTATGACGCTATCATCAGTGAAGAACTGCTGATGAAAGATCCGAATTATCAGTTGAAGGATTCAGACATTGTCAATGAAATCAAGGGTGGCTATGTGATTAAGGTAGACGGTAAATACTATGTTTACCTTAAGGATGCGGCTCATGCGGACAATATTCGTACAAAAGAAGAGATTAAACGTCAGAAACAGGAACATAGCAGTAATCACGGGGGTGGCTCTAACGATCAGGCGGTAGTTGCTGCCAGAGCCCAAGGACGTTATACAACGGATGATGGTTATATCTTTAACGCATCTGATATCATCGAAGATACGGGTGATGCTTATATTGTTCCTCATGGCAATCACTTCCACTATATTCCGAAGAGTGATTTGTCTGCCAGTGAATTAGCTGCTGCCCAAGCCTTCTTATCTGGAAAAGGCGGTCAATTAAGTACGATTGAATATCGTTCTAGCAGGGGAGAAACAAGATCTAGTGTGAGAACGAGTCAATCTGAGACACCTCAAAATCCTGCAACAGATTCTGAGAGTCAAAATGAGGATTTAGCTAGTCTTCTTCAAGAATTGTACGCTTTGCCACTTAGCCAACGTCATGTGGAGTCTGATGGATTAGTATTTGACCCAGCACAGATTACAAAACGTACAGCAAATGGGGTCGCAGTCCCTCACGGAGATCATTTCCATTTCATCCCTTATTCGCAAATGTCTGCTTTGGAAGAAAAATTGGCTCGAAATCTGCCAATTGGAGGTCAGCCAGTTCAAAGTCATGCTGACAATTCGAAACCAAGTAGCCCTGAGAAAACAAGTTCAACACCAAGTTCAACCATTAAACCAAACTTTAATCTCAATACGCAGGCACCGAATCGAGGAACTGGAGGTGCCTATACAACGGATGATGGATATGTCTTTAGTCCGACAGATGTGATTGAAGATACAGGTGACGCTTTTGTTGTACCCCACGGCAATCATTTCCACTATATTCCGAAGAGTGATTTGTCTGCAGGAGAATTGGCTGCAGCCCAAGCCTATTGGAATGGGAAGCAGGGCTCACACTCTTCTACAAACTCAAGTAAACCAAGTAGTGATAATGCTAAACCAGCCCAACCAAGTTTGACAGAGACTCCAAACCTGACTGTCACCCCAACATATCATCAAAATCAAGGGGAAGACATTCCAACACTTCTAAGTGAATTGTATGCCAAACCTTTGTCAGAACGTCATGTTGAATCAGATGGCTTAGTCTTTGATCCGGCACAAATCATCAAACGTACAGCTAATGGTGTTGCAGTGCCTCACGGAGACCATTATCACTTTATCCCTTATTCACAAATGTCACCTTTGGAAGAAAAATTGGCTCGTATGGTAGCTGTCAAGGGACAAAATGGCAGTGTTTTGCCAAGCGTTACTCCACTGAAGCCAGCGCTTACTACCAAACCTCAAGCGCCAGCGGAAAATAAACCGACTGAATTTGATGTCAACCAGGTTGTTAGAAAAGTTGGCGACGGATATATTATAGAGGATAAGGGCGTTAGTCGTTATGTTTTTGCGAAAGATTTACCATCTGAAACTGTTAAAAATCTGGAAAGCAAGTTATCAAAACAAGAGAGTGTGTCACACGCTTTAACTGCTAAAAAAGAAAAAGTTGCTCCTCGTGATCAAGAATTTTATGATAAAGCATATAATTTATTGGCCGAGGCTCATAAAGCCTTGTCTGAAAATAAGGGTCGTACTTCTGATTTCCAAGCTTTAGACAAATTAGCAGAACGTTTGAATGATGAATCGACTAATAAAGGAAAATTGGTAGATGATTTATTAGCATTCCTAGCACCAATTACCCATCCTGAGCGACTTGGCAAACCAAATTCTCAAATTGAATATACCGAAAACGAAGTTCGTATTGCTCAATTAGCTGATAAGTATACAACGTCAGATGGTTACATTTTTGACGAACATGATATTATCAGTGATGAAGGAGATGCCTATGTAACACCTCATATGGGCCATAGTCACTGGATTGGAAAAGACAGCCTTTCTGATAAGGAAAAAGCTGCGGCTCAATCTTATACTAAAGAAAAAGGAATTTTACCTCCGTCAGCAGACGCAGATACCCAAGCAAATCCAACCGGAGATAGTGCAGCGGCCATTTACAATCGTGTGAAAGGGGAAAAACGAATTCCACTCGTTCGACTTCCATACATGGTCGAGCATACAGTTGAAGTTAAAAATGGTAATTTGATTATTCCTCACAAGGATCATTACCATAACATTAAATTTGCTTGGTTTGATGATCACTCATACAAAGCTCCAAATGGCTATACCTTGGAAGACTTATTTGCGACGATTAAGTACTATGTTGAACATCCTGATGAACGTCCACATTCTAATGACGGATGGGGAAATGCCAGCGAGCATGTCTTAGGTAAGAAAGACCACAGTGAAGATCCCAAAAAGAACTTCAAAGTGGATGAAGAACCAGTAGAGGAAACACCTGCTGAGCCAGAAGTTCCTCAAGTAGAGACTGAAAAAGTAGAAGCCAAGCTCAAAGAAGCAGAAGCTTTACTTGCTAAAGTAACGGATGCTAGTCTGAAAGGCAATGCGACAGAAACCTTAGCTGGTTTACGAAATAATTTGAGCCTGCAAACCATGGATAATAATGGTATCATGGCAGAAGCAGAAAAATTACTTGCGTTGTTGAAAGGTAGTAATCCTTCACCTGTAAATAAGGAAAAAACAAACTAATGAAAGATGGGAGTCTCGATAAAGAGACTTTCATTTTTATTATGTATATACGAAAAATTCTTGACAAGCAGTACTAAAAAGAGTAAACTATTAACTAGTTAATTAACTGGTTTATTGTTTTATAGTGAATCAAATAGAGTTAAGAAAAGAGGAAAGAATGAAAATCAATAAAAAATATCTAGCTGGATCAGCAGCTGCACTTGTTTTAAGTGTCTGTGCTTATGAACTAGGTTTGCATCAAGCTCAAACTGTAAAAGAAAATAACCGTGTTTCATACATCGATGGCAACCAACCAAGCCAAAAGGCAGAGAATTTGACACCTGATGAAGTCAGTAAAAAAGAAGGTATTAATGCCGAGCAAATCGTTATCAAGATTACGGATCAAGGTTATGTGACTTCTCATGGAGACCATTATCATTACTATAATGGCAAGGTTCCTTATGATGCTATCATTAGTGAAGAACTGCTAATGAAAGATCCAAATTATCAGTTGAAGGATTCAGATATTGTTAATGAAATCAAGGGTGGCTATGTGATTAAGGTAGATGGTAAGTATTATGTCTATCTAAAGGATGCAGCACATGCTGATAATGTTCGCTCAAAAGAAGAAATTACTCGTCAGAAGCAGGAACACGGTAGTAATCACGGAGGTGGATCTAACGATAATGCGGTAGTCGCTGCTAGAGCTCAAGGCCGCTATACAACGGATGATGGTTATATCTTTAATGCGTCTGATATCATTGAGGACACGGGTGATGCCTATATCGTTCCTCATGGCAACCATTTCCACTATATTCCTAAGAGTGACTTGTCTGCCAGTGAATTAGCTGCAGCTCGAGCCTTCCTAGCTGGAAAAACTAATCAACCAAGCTCAGTTGGGTATCGTCCTTCAACAAATTCTTCTAGCAGTAGCTCATCAGAGACATCGAATAGTAGTTCATATGGACAAACTAATCAAAGAAATGTTGAGGCGAATACCAGAAGATGGACTCCAAGTGTTAGTCCACAAGTGGATAATAGCTATCAAGCTAGTCCGAGTGAAGACGTATCCAGTCTCTTGAAACAACTTTATGCCTTGCCGCTTAGCCAACGACATGTGGAATCAGATGGGCTTGTCTTTGATCCAGCGCAGATTACAAGAAAAACTGCGAATGGTGTTGCAGTGCCACATGGAGATCATTATCACTTTATCCCTTATTCTCAAATGTCTGACTTAGAGCAGAAGATTGCAAGAATGATTTCTGAAAATTATCAAGGAAATCATACTACTGCAGGTGGTAAAGAATTAAAACCAATTCCGAATCCAAGCTTTCCAAATCCAACTCCGACTCCAATTCCTGCTCCAGAGCTTACACCAATACCAAGTCCACAACCTGTACCAACTCCTCAACCAACTCCAAGCAATCCAATTGATGGAAAATTAGTAAAACAGGTGATTCGAAAGGTGGTTGATGGTTATGTCTTCGAAGAGAATGGAATTTCGCGTTATATTTCTGCCAAAGAACTTTCAGCAGAAACTGTTGCAGCCATTGATGATAAACTTGCCAAACAAGAAAGTTTGTCTCATGAGTTAGGAGCTAAGAAAACCAATCTTGCATCTGGTGATCAAAAATTTTACAACAAAGTTTATGATTTACTAGCAACAGTTCATCAAGATTTGATTTCCAATAAAGGACGCCAAGCTGATTTTGACGCTTTGGATAGACTATTGGAACGTCTCAACGATGAGTCAAGTGATAAAGTCAAGTTAGTTGATGATATCCTTGCTTTTCTAGCGCCGATTCGTCATCCAGAACGTTTAGGAAAACCAAATGCACAAATAGCTTACACAGATGATGAGATTCAAATAGCCAAGTTGGCAGGCAAGTATACAACAAAAGATGGCTATATCTTTGATCCCCGTGATATCACCAGTGATGAGGGGGATGCCTATGTAACTCCGCATATGAGCCACAGTCATTGGATTAAGAAAGAAAGTTTGTCTGAAGCTGAAAGAGCAGCAGGTCAAGCTTATGCTAAAGAGAAAGGTTTGACGCCTCCTTCAACAAATCATCAAAGTCCAGGAAATACTGAGGCTAAGGGAGCAGAAGCGATTTACAATCGAGTAAAAGCAGCTAAGAAGGTACCACTTGACCGTATGCCTTACAATCTCCAACATACTGTGGAAGTTAAAAATGGAAGTTTGATTATACCTCATTATGACCATTATCATAACATCAAATTTGAGTGGTTTGACGAAGGACTTTATGAGGCACCTAAGGGGTATACTTTAGAAGAGCTATTTGAAACTGTGAAGTATTATGTTGAACATCCAAACGAACGTCCGCATTCAGATAGTGGTTGGGGCAATGCGAGCGACCATGTTCAAAGAAACCACAATAGTCAAGCTGCTAACAATCAAACAGAGAAACCAACAGAGGAGAAACCTCAGACAGAAAAAATTGAGGAGGAAAAACCGAAAAATGAGAAAGCAGAATCTCCAAAACCAAAAGAACCAGTGGAATCAGAAGAAGAATCACCATCGGAACCAGAGGAACCTCAGGTTGAAACTGAAAAGGTTGAAGAAAAACTGAGAGAGGCGGAAGAGTTACTTAAAAAGATTAAGGATCCAATTCTTAAGTCCAATGCCAACGAAACTCTCACAGGATTAAAAAATAACCTGTTATTTGGTTCTCAGGACAACAATACTATTATGGTAGAAGCTGAAAAGCTATTAGTCTTGTTAAAGGAGAGTAAGTAACTATACAACTATTATAGAAGATAAAAAGGGAGCAGAATATGGATTCTGTTCTCTTTTTTATGAAATTGTGTAAAAATTCTTGACATATTTTCTAAATAAAGATAAACTATTTACTAGTTAATTAAATGGTTAAACACTAGTTAAGGAGTTATAGTGAAAAAGAGGACGATTTTAGTATTGATGACCAGTGTATTGGTTCAGGTATTAGCTGCTTGTGGCCACAAGGAAAGCCAGTCAAGTAAAGGTATGAAAATTGTGACCAGTTTTTATCCTATCTATGCTATGGTCAAGGAAGTATCTGGTGACTTGAATGATGTTCGAATGATTCAGTCAAGTAGTGGGATTCACTCCTTTGAACCTTCAGCAAATGATATTGCAGCGATCTATGATGCAGATGTATTTGTCTACCATTCGCATACACTTGAATCTTGGGCAGGAAGTCTGGATCCCAATCTAAAAAAATCCAAAGTTAAGGTTTTAGAGGCTTCAGAAGGAATGACATTGGATCGTGTCCCTGGTCTAGAAGATGTGGAAGCAGGTGATGGAGTTGATGAAAAAACGCTTTATGACCCTCACACTTGGCTAGATCCTGAAAAAGCTGGAGAAGAAGCTCAGATTATCGCTGATAAACTGTCAGAGGTTGATAGTGAACATAAAGAAACTTATCAAAAAAATGCGCAAGCCTTTATCAAAAAAGCTCAAGAATTAACTCAGAAATTCCAGCCTAAATTTGAAAAAGCGAGTCAGAAGACATTTGTAACACAACATACAGCCTTTTCTTATCTAGCGAAGCGATTTGGACTCAATCAACTTGGAATCGCAGGTATCTCTCCAGAACAAGAACCAAGTCCAAGACAACTAACAGAAATTCAGGAATTTGTAAAAACCTATAAGGTTAAAACGATTTTTACAGAAAGTAATGCTTCTTCGAAAGTAGCTGAAACTCTTGTCAAATCAACAGGTGTTGGTCTTAAAACTCTGAATCCTTTAGAGGCAGACCCACAAAATGACAAGACTTATCTAGAAAATCTTGAAGAAAATATGAGTGTTCTAGCAGAAGAATTGAAATGAGGAGATTATGAAAATAAATAAGAAGAAACTTGCTGCTGGTGCAGCTGTCGTCCTTTCTTTAAGTCTTTGTATTTATGCATTGAATCAACATCAGACAGGAGAGAATAAAGATACGAATCGTGTATCTTATGTCGATGGGAAAAAAGACACTCAAAAAACAGAGACACAAACACCAGAGCGAGTTAGCAAAAAAGAAGATATTCAGGCTGAACAGATTGTTGTGAAAATCACTGATCAAGGTTATGTGACTTCACACGGTGATCATTTCCATTATTATAATGGGAAAGTTCTTTTTGATGCGATTTTCAGCGAGGAACTTCTGATGAAAGATGCCAATTATCAATTGAAAGACGCTGATATTGTCAACGAAGTCAAAGGTGGTTATATTATCAAGGTGGATGGTAAATATTATGTTTACCTTAAGGATGTGGCACATGCGGATAACGTTCGTTCGAAGGACGAAATTGAACGCCAAAAACAAGGTCATACTCACGATGCCCCAACACCTAATAGTGCAGTGGCGCTTGCTCAATCTCAAGGTCGCTATACTACTGATGATGGCTACATCTTTAATGCATCTGATATTATAGAGGATACTGGTGATGCTTATATCATCCCTCACGGTGGACATTACCACTACATTCCAAAGAGTTCCTTGTCTGCTAGTGAATTGGCTGTAGCTCAAGCCTATCTCTCTGGAACTAGAAAACAACCGAGTGTGACTGACTATCGTCCAAGTACAAATGGGACTGGTCAAACTACCAAGCCTATTCAACAGGCTGAAATACCAAGTAATAAATCCGAGAGTCTTCAAAGTCTATTACAGCAGCTTTATGCTTTTCCAAGTACTCAACGATATGCTGAATCGGATGGTTTGACTTTTGACCCTGCTAAGATTTCAAGCAGAACACCGAGTGGTGTAGCGATTCCTCACGGAAATCACTATCATTTCATCCCCTATACAAAGCTTTCTGCATTAGAAGAAAAGATTGCGAGAATAATTCCTCTAGCTAGTGACAGTGTGAAACCAACACCATTGGAGAATCCAAGCAAACCAGCAGAAAAACCTACTCAGCAAAACCATCATCATGAGCAAGATGGTGACCATGGAAGTCAGGACCCTAAGCATGACGAACATGAACATGACGCTCATCATGATGAAGATACACACGGTCATCACCATGACGAACATGGCCATGATTTTGATGTCAATCGAATTATCAGTGAAGATGCGGCAGGTTTTGTCGTGACTCATGGTGACCACAATCATTACTTCTTTAAGAAGGATCTAACACCAGAACAAATCAAGGCCGCGCAGGATCATTTGAGAGGTAAGACGCCAGTAACACCAAGTTCAGCACATGATGATGGACACGATAAAGACAATCATGGACACAAACATGATGAAGACCATGCTCACGGTTTTGATGCTAATCGTGTCATCAGTGAGGATGAGCAAGGTTTTGTCATGAGTCACGGAGACCACAATCATTACTTCTTCAAGAAGGACTTGACAGCAGAGCAAATCAAGGCAGCTCAAGACCACTTGAAAGGTGCAAATACAGCAACACCAAATCCAGCTCATAATGACGATCACGATGAAGATCATCATGGACACCATCATGATGAAGACCATGATCATGGTTTTGATGCCGATCGTGTCATCAGTGAGGATGAACAAGGCTTTGTTATGTCACACGGTGATCATAATCATTACTTCTTCAAGAAAGATTTGACAGCAGAGCAAATTAAGGCAGCCCAAGACCATTTGAAAACACACCATGATGCAGAGCCTGTAAAACCTCTTGCTAAAACGGTAGAGTCTTTCTCAAAAGATGCTAGTGATGAAGAAAAGATTGCTTATATCTCTAAAACTTATGGTGTTCCACTTGAAGCGATTAGAATTTCAAACGGATTCTTTGTCTTTGGAAATCCAGACCAAGCCTACGATCCAACTCATATCCACCCATATGCTGTTCGTAAGGAACACGTTCGACTTCCACTCCAGACTGGAAATCCAGAACTTGATTTCCTAAATGAACTCTATACCACTGCTTTGCGAGATGGTGTGTCTCCTTATAGTTTACAGGTAGAAAATGGTAGTTTTGTGATTCCTCATGGCGATCACAATCACTACATCAAGGTTCAAACGAAGGGCTATGAAGTAGCTTTGAAAAATAAAATTCCAGCTCTTCAATCTAACTACCAACCTGGAGCTTTTGATGAGAAGGCAGTCTTGGAAAAAGTAGATCAACTTTTAGCTGATAGCAGAAGTATCTATAAAGACAAGCCTATCGAACAAAGACAGATTGAGTTAGCCTTAGGTCAGTTTACTGAAAACATGAAGAAACTGGCAACTAACTCTACAGCAGGTTATCTTGCAACACTGGATCTCTTTGATAAACAATATATCCATATTGATGAAAGTGTCAAACCTGTTGAAACAAGTGCTCTAGATAAGAAATACCAAGCCTTGATTGATAAAATCAATACATTGGATACAGACTCTTATGGACTTCCTAAGAAAGACCTTCTTGTTCGACTTCAAGAAGCTAAATTGGCAAAAGATGAGGCTGCTTTAGTAGCGGTTGAATCACAACTTCAAGCTCTTCAAGACTTTAATGATCGAACAGGTGTTACAACTGTAGAATACATCAAGTATTTCTACGAACACGTAAATGACGGTCGTTTAAATGATGAACTTCGAAACAAAGTGGCTCAGTTGACTTGGACCTTGTATCAATCTCAATCCTTCCTTAAGGCAGCAGAATTGAACAGATTATTCCCAAGCATCTATCAGGCAAAACAAGAAGTGGAAGAAGCGTTGAAAGCTCAGCCAACTACTGCTAAATCGACTCAGACAGTTCTAGATACTGAAAAAGTAGATAACCAAACTGCCAAGACAGCTATTTATGGCTTCTTGAAAGAATTGTACGGAGACTTTATGCCTGAAGAACATGTCAATCATGTTAGCAAGGAAGAAGTAGAAAGTCTTTTGAGCAAGGCAAATCAACTCTTGGAACAAATCCAAGAAGAAGGAATCAGACAATCCTTGGCAGAAGAAGTAGAAAATCTTAAAGCTGCCACAAACAAGGCTGATGCAGACTTGGATGAAGTAAACAGTCAGGTGAAAGATGTCTTGACTCGTATCGCTAGCGTCCTTCAACAAGAGAAGGAAAATGCTGAGCAAGATCCTCAGACACTTGTACTCTATCAAAAACTTTACGATATCCTCATGTCACTTCACGCTTACTTAGAAAACAATAAGGGTTCTGATGAAGACTTTGATAAAGTAGATGCATTACTAGATCAACTTTCTGCTAAGAGTAAAGATAAAGCTGCTTTGCTTGAATTGACAAAAGCTATTCTAGTTTTGAATCAAGAAATCAAGTCAAAATCAAGCGCAAGTGAAGAAGCGAATCCAGCAACAAATGCTGAAGCAAATACTGATAAGACCAGTCCCGAAACTGAAACATCAGCAGCTGCAGAATCTAACAGTGAAACTGCTAGCGACGAAAACAAATCAAGCAACACAACAGACTCTAAACCTTCTGAACCAGCTTCAGAAAAGGAAACAACAGAATCTACAACAAGTACTGGAAATCAAGAAAAACCAGCAGAATAAAAAGAAAGGCGAAGTAGCTGAGCTACCTCGTCTTTTTAGTCTTTATAAGCTACGATACCAATGATGGTATCAACTGCACGTTCCATAGTCTGAAGGCTGACGTATTCAAAACGTCCATGCATGTTCTCGCCACCAGCAAAGATATTAGGGGTTGGGATTCCCATAAAGGAAATCTTAGAGCCGTCTGTCCCTCCACGGATTGGTTCGATAATAGGAGTGATACCCAGATCTTCCATAACGCCTTTAGCAATGGTAATTGGAGTCATATCTTTTTCAATGACTTTTTTCATATTGTAGTACTGGTCTGACAAGTTTAGAGTGACACGTTCGATACCAAGTTCTTGATTCATCTTATCAGCGATGGACTGCATTGCTGCTTTACGCGCTTCAAAGGCATCTTTTTCAAAATCACGAATGATGTAGCTTGCACGCGCCTCTTCGACACTACCTGTCACATCCATTAGATGGTAGAAGCCTTGGTAACCTTCTGTTAACTCAGGTCGGTCATTCTCTGGAAGTTGATTGTGAAAATTAATTGCTAGCTGAAGGGCATTGACCATCTGACCTTTGGCGGTACCAGGGTGGACATTGCGTCCTTGGAAATGTAATTCAGCACCAGCTGCTGAGAAAGTCTCGTATTGAAGTTCACCTAGTGGGCCACCATCAACTGTGTAGGCAAAATCAACATCAAAATCTTCTGCATCAAATTTATTAGCACCAACACCGATTTCTTCATCTGGACCAAAACCAACACGAATCTCACAGTGTTTGATTTCAGGATGGGCAGTCAGATATTCAATAGCTGTCATAATTTCAGCAATGCCTGACTTGTCATCAGCTCCTAGCAAGGTTGTTCCATCTGTTGTGATGAGTGTTTGTCCTGGATATTTTTCAAGACTCTTAAAGTCAGCTGGATCGAGTTTGAAACCAGAATTTCCAAGTTCAATCACACCACTATCGTAGTTTTCAATTACCTGTGGATTGACTCCTTCGGCATTAAAGTCAGCAGTATCCATGTGAGATATAAAGCCAATCTTACGTGTTAAAGATAGATCATTGGCTGGTAAGGTCCCAATTGCAAAACCATTTGGTAGATAATAAACATTTTGTAATCCAACACGTTTCATTTCAGGAATAAGAACATTTGTAGCAAAATCTACCTGACTCTGCGTACTTGGAGTAGTAGTAGAGTATTCATCAGAGCGCGTATTGACCTTAACGTAGGTTAAGAAGCGGTCCAAGAGATTGGGATAAGTCATAAAAAACTCCTTTTGAATTCATTTTTTCCATTGTATCATAGAAAAGAGAGAAAAACAAAAGACTGAAGTTAGGGAAATTCGCTATGTTGGCGTTTACTTATAAACGAATTAATGATAAAATAAACTTGATAAAAATATCACAAGGAAGCGATTATGAAAAAAGCAATTTTAATGATGACTTTCGGTTCGCCAGAAGAGATTACCTTTGAAGGTGTGGCTGATTTTTTCACAAATATTCGTCGTGGAGTGAGACCTCAAGACCACGAGATTCAAACACTCTATGATAATTATGTGCGAATTGGAGGTACTCCTCTGCAAAAAATTACCCGTAAAGAGGTTGCCTTGGTAGAAGCTAGACTGAGGAATGAATACAGTGTTTATTTTGCTAATAAGTTTTCTAGACCCTTTATCCCAGATGTAATCGGTCAGATGGAAGCAGACGGAATCGAGCAGTGTATTTGCTTGATTTTGGAGCCTCATTATTCTTTTTACTCTGTCATGGGATACGAGAAATTTTTAGAAAGCAAACAAATTCAATTTTTAGTTATCAAGGACTGGTATCAAGAAGAAGCGCTCTTAAACTATTGGGCAGATGAAATTGCTAAGATTTTAAAAGAAGAAGTAAAGCAGGATAGCTTTAAAGTCATCTTTTCAGCCCACAGTGTGCCTATTTTTGCCTTGGATTTTGGTGACCCATATATCGATCAAATTTTTGAAAATAGCAAGCTAGTCGCTGAAAAGTTGGGCTTGGGTTCAGAACAATATACTAACACTTGGCAGAGTGAAAGTGATATCGGTATTCCATGGATTAAGCCAGATGTTTTAGAGTATCTCAGAGAACGGAAAGAACATCCAGACCATTATATTTTTATACCTATTAGTTTTATCAGTGAGCACATTGAGGTCTTGTTTGACAACGATGTGGAATGTTATGACTTGTGTCAGGAATTGGGTGTCAACTACCATCGTCCACCAATGCCAAATACGGATTCTCGCTTGATTGATGCCTTGGTCAATACAGTCAGAGCCAATGAAGATCAAGAGTTTAAGGAATTTCTCCCAGAAGAAGAAACCTTTGATGAGTTAGTTCCTTCAGATGAGATGAAAAACATTTTGGCCGAATCTCAAGATTTACAAATGCCTGAATTTGTGAAAAAACTGATTGAGAAAAAAGGTCGTGAGAATGTTAAGATGCCTTATCTTATCAAGAAAATGCTTGAGAAAGCAGGTAAATTACCAAAAGAGTAAAGAAAAAAGGATTTAGCTTTGCGCTAGATCCTTTAATAGATTATTTTTTCTCAAGAAGAGCTTTGATTTCTTGAAGTACTTCCAACTCAGTTGGAGCAGCTGGAGCTTCCTCAGCAGCTTCTTCTTTCTTAGTAAGGCTTTGAGCTTTTTCAATACCTTTAATAACGAAGAAGAGAACAGTACCGATAACTAGGAAGTTGATAACAGCACTCAAGAATTTACCATATGTAACACCATTCCAAGCAAGATCAGCGATGTTTTGTACTTTCGCAGCTTCCAAGGCTGGATTCAAAATAAGTGGAGTGATGATATCGTTAACAAGTGATGTAACGATTGCACCAAAAGCAGAGGCAATGATCACACCGACAGCAAGGTCAACAACATTACCACGAAGCAAAAATGCTTTAAGATCTTTTAACATTTTCATTTTCCCTTTCAAAAAATTTTTACTCTTAATTATATATTAATTAAGAAGCTCTTGCAAGGTATATGCTTAAATTTTTTCTTATTTTTTAAAAATAAATACCTTACTAAAAATGTAATTGAGGATAATTATTAAGAATTGTGAAATAACTGTTTCAATACTATTAACTTTGTCAATATTATCATTTACAAATTGTCCGATAATATTAGGAAATTGGCTTACAAAGAGAAAAGTTAAAAACAAGTCTAACAGAAAAGTAGAAAGACGTGCTATAGTAAATTTTACTAAACGGATTGACCAATTCTGTCTAGCTTGCTTAAACACGATTGTATCATTTGTGATAAAGGCAAAGAGGATACCGATAATATTTGCTAGTCCAGTAGCGAGAAGTTCTTTGTGTGTTAGTTGATAAATGACTAATCGTGAGAGAATCGAAACTAGGGTTGTTGCAAGGCCAAAAAAGAGATAGGCTAAGATTTCATTGCTAAGAAATTTTTGAATACAAATTTTCATGTTTTTAGTATAGCATAAAGCAGGCTATTGTGCTATACTAGTAAGGTTGATTGAATCAACCCTTGGTGCTTAGCTTCTTTCACCAAGCATATTACACGCGGGAAACCGCCAAAGGAGAAAACATGAAAAAATTAACTATTCGTGATGTTGCAGATATTGCAATCGTTGCTGCTATCTATGTCGTTTTAACTGTCACACCACCCCTAAATGCCATTAGCTATGGTGCTTATCAGTTCCGTATCTCAGAAATGATGAACTTTATGGCTTTTTACAATCCTAAGTACATCATAGGAGTTACCATCGGTTGTATGATTGCTAATTTCTTTAGCTTCGGACTGCTAGATGTCTTTGTTGGTGGTGGATCAACCTTAGTATTCCTCAGTCTAGGTGTTTGGCTCTTTGCAAAATACAGCAAAGATTACCTCTTTAACGGATTAATTCGAAAAGATCATTTTTTCTTTTCAATCCTCTTTTCGATTTCTATGTTTACTATCGCTGCCGAGTTGAATATCGTAGCACAATTACCATTTTTCCTTACTTGGTTCACAACAGGAATTGGTGAATTTGCCTCATTGATTATTGGTGCAATTATTATTGGTAAAATTGGTCGTCGAATTGATTTAAGCAAATAGAAGAAGACAAGCTAGGTAGCTCTTACCTGGCTTTTTCTTATGGAAAATTTCTAAGGAAACTTGACAAGTTTTTCTAACTATAGTATACTTTTTAGGTAAGCTGATTTAGCTCAGTTGGCAGAGCGCATCCATGGTAAGGATGAGGTCGCCGGTTCAATCCCGGCAATTAGCATTAAATAGACAGAAAAACCCTTGATTTACAAGGGTTTTTGTTATGTATGCATCAAATGTTTCAAAGATATTTCTATTCAGCTGTGTAAATGAAACTAAAGAGTTTCGTCTGTTGACAAAAGTGATTCTCTTTAGTAGAATAGAAGATGCGATGAGTCGATAGGTAGTCTTCGGACTACTATTGAGCATAAGGAGGTCATAACGCAGGAGCGGACCTTGATGAGTTGTGTGAACCTGCTCATCACATGATGATGCCTCTTAGTCCCTGGTCTAACGACTGGGGATTTTTATTTTTCAAAAAAAGATGAAAATGCTTTGCAATTCATGGAAAAAGTAGTATAATACATCTATTATAGAAATTTTTAGAAAATTCCGAAAGAGGTTATTTATGGGATATACAGTTGCTGTAGTCGGCGCGACAGGTGCTGTCGGAGCTCAGATGATAAAAATGTTGGAAGAATCAACACTTCCAATCGATAAAATCCGTTTACTTGCTTCTGCACGTTCAGCAGGCAAGACTTTGAAATTTAAAGACCAAGATATTACGATTGAAGAAACAACTGAAACAGCTTTTGAAGGAGTTGATATTGCTCTCTTTTCAGCAGGTGGTTCTACATCAGCTAAATATGCACCATACGCAGTTAAAGCTGGTGCGGTAGTAGTAGATAATACATCTTACTTCCGTCAAAATCCAGATGTTCCATTGGTTGTTCCAGAGGTTAATGCTCATGCACTTGACGCCCACAACGGTATCATTGCCTGCCCTAACTGTTCAACAATTCAAATGATGGTGGCTCTTGAGCCAGTTCGCCAAAAATGGGGCTTGGACCGTATCATTGTTTCAACTTACCAAGCAGTTTCAGGTGCTGGTATGGGAGCAATTCTTGAGACACAACGTGAACTTCGTGAGGTCTTGAATGATGGTGTAACCCCACGTGATTTACATGCCGAAATCTTGCCTTCAGGTGGGGACAAGAAACATTATCCTATCGCCTTCAATGCTCTTCCACAAATCGATGTCTTCACTGACAATGATTACACTTACGAAGAGATGAAGATGACTAAGGAAACTAAGAAAATCATGGAAGATGACAGCATTGCAGTATCTGCAACATGTGTGCGTATTCCAGTCTTGTCAGCTCACTCTGAGTCTGTTTACATCGAAACAAAAGAAGTTGCTCCAATCGAAGAAGTAAAAGCAGCTGTCGCAGCCTTCCCAGGTGCTGTCCTTGAAGATGATGTTGCTCATCAAATTTATCCTCAAGCCATTAATGCAGTGGGTTCGCGTGATACCTTTGTTGGTCGTATTCGTAAAGACTTGGATGCAGAAAAAGGAATCCACATGTGGGTTGTTTCTGATAACCTGCTCAAAGGTGCTGCTTGGAACTCAGTTCAGATTGCTGAAACTCTTCATGAACGTGACTTGGTTCGTCCAACTGCCGAATTGAAATTTGAATTAAAATAGTCATAACGTTTAGGAGTTCATATGAACTCCTTCTTTGAAATAGAGAGGTGTTTTCATGTCTTATCAAGATTTAAAAGAGTGTAAAATCATCACAGCCTTCATTACCCCTTTCCACGAGGATGGTTCTATCAACTTTGATGCTATTCCAGCCTTGATTGAACATTTATTGGCTCATCATACGGATGGAATTCTTCTCGCAGGGACCACTGCTGAGAGTCCGACATTGACTCACGATGAAGAGTTGGAGCTCTTTGCGGCTGTACAAAAAGTTGTCAATGGACGTGTTCCTTTGATTGCGGGTGTGGGTACCAATGATACGCGTGACTCTATTGAGTTTGTCAAAGAAGTCGCGGAATTTGGCGGTTTTGCTGCTGGGCTTGCTATTGTACCTTACTACAACAAACCTTCTCAAGAAGGAATGTATCAGCACTTTAAAGCTATTGCAGATGCTTCTGACCTACCAATTATTATCTATAACATTCCAGGGCGTGTAGTTGTTGAATTGACTCCAGAAACTATGCTTCGTTTGGCTAACCATCCAAATATTATTGGTGTCAAAGAATGTACTAGCTTGGCTAATATGGCTTACTTGATTGAACACAAGCCTGAAGAATTCTTGATTTATACAGGTGAGGATGGAGATGCTTTCCATGCCATGAACCTTGGTGCTGACGGGGTTATTTCTGTTGCATCCCATACAAATGGGGATGAAATGCACGAGATGTTTACTGCCATTGCAGAAAGTGATATGAAGACAGCAGCAGCTATTCAGCGCAAGTTCATTCCTAAGGTCAATGCCCTCTTCTCTTATCCAAGTCCTGCTCCTGTTAAGGCGGTTCTTAACTACATGGGATTTGAAGCTGGACCAACTCGTCTACCTCTAGTTCCAGCACAAGAAGAAGATGCCAAACGAATTGTCAAGGTTGTCGTAGATGGCGACTACGAAGCAACCAAGGCAACTGTAACAGGGGTCTTAAGACCAGATTACTAATAAAGACAATAAAATCCATGACCGCAACAACGATCATGGATTTTTCTATTTTCCTAAACAGAATTGACTAAAGAGTTGGGTAATAAGTTCATCAGGAGCAGCATCTCCAGTGATTTCTCCGAGGATTTCCCAAGTACGAGTCAAATCAACTTGAAGCAAATCAACAGGCATCCCCAGTTCAAGACCTTCATTAACAGCTTGTAGGCTTTCTACTGCCTTTTCAATTAGAGAAATGTGACGGGCATTTGACAAGTAAGTAGCATCTTGTTCAACCAAACCAGCGTTTTCAAAGAAGAGGTTGTTAATTCTCTCTTCAATCTTATCAATGTTTTGATTTTTAAGGACTGAAATACGGATGACATCTTCTGGAAGTTCTGAAGCTTCAATTGCTTCAGGAAGATCAGTTTTATTAAGAAGAATAATACGGTTTGTATCTTGGCTAATTTCAAGAAGTTGTCTGTCTTGAGCAGTCAGTGGTTCGCTAGCGTTTAGCACTAGTAGAACTAGGTCAGCTTCCTTGAGGGCTTTTTTTGAACGCTCAACTCCGATTTGTTCCACGATGTCATCCGTTTCACGAATACCAGCTGTGTCAATCAATTTTAGTGGAACACCGTTGATGTTGACGTATTCTTCGATGACATCTCGAGTTGTACCAGCAATATCGGTTACGATTGCCTTGTCTTCACGCAAGAGGTTGTTGAGAAGGCTTGATTTCCCAACGTTAGGGCGTCCGATGATAGCAGTTGAAATTCCTTCACGGAGGATTTTGCCACGACGGGCTGTCCTAAGGAGATTGGTTAGTAATTGTTCAAACTCCATTGTCTTCTCACGGACAACAGCAGTAGTCGCTTCTTCAACATCGTCATACTCAGGATAGTCAATATTCACCTCGACTTGGGCAAGTGTATTGAGGATTTCTTGACGGGTATTATTGATAAGATCAGAAAGGGAACCATCTAATTGTTTGACCGCAATGTTCATGGCCTTGTCTGTCTTGGCACGGATGATATCCATCACTGCCTCAGCTTGAGTCAAGTCCACACGACCGTTTAGAAAGGCACGTTTAGTAAATTCACCAGGTTCTGCCAATCGAGCTCCTTCACGGATAGCTAACTGGAGAATCTCATTGGTCACCGCAATCCCACCGTGGGTGTTAATCTCGATAATATCCTCACGAGTAAAGGTTTTTGGAGACTTCATGGCTCCAACCATGACTTCGTCCATGACTTTACTAGTCAGAGGATCAACAATGTGACCGTAGTTGAGAGTGTGGCTGGCAACCTTGTTCAAGTCTTTTCCTTTAAAAATCTTTTGCGCAATAGCAAAACTTTCTGTTCCGCTCAGGCGGACAATACCAATAGCCCCTTCACCTAGTGGAGTAGATATGGCAGCGATGGTATCAAATTCACGTGTAATCATAATGTTTCCTTTAATTAATAGCTCTTTTCTTGGAAATTTTCCCAAGTATCCTTTCAAATTGTAACAAATTTGAACTATTTCTTCAATGGATGTTACTTGGAGATTGAAAAAGCCTAAGCAATTCTGCTTAAGCTAGCTTATTTGGTGCGCATTTCCCCTTGTGGGAAGTAGGTTCCTTCTGGCATGTCATTGATGATGACATGGACAGCAGATTGAGGTGCTCCAGTGTTACGGACAACAGCTTCCGTTACTTCCTTAGCAAGAGCTTTCTTTTGCTCGAGCGTGCGTCCTTCAAATAAATCGATGCGTACAAATGGCATAATGGCTTCCTCCACTAGTTTTTGATTTCTTCTATTTTACCACATTTTGCCGTTTAAAGCTTAAGAAAATTATGATATACTAGAATGTAGCAAAAATTTAGAAATGGACGTGAAGCAAGAAACATGGCACAGTTGTACTATCGTTATGGGACCATGAACTCTGGTAAGACAATCGAGATTCTTAAAGTAGCCTATAACTATGAGGAGCAAGGAAAAGGTGTTGTGATTATGACCTCAGCTCTTGATACGCGTGACGGTGTTGGCTATGTGTCGAGTCGGATTGGTATGAAACGCCCTGCCATTGCGATTGAGGAAACGACGGATATCTTTGGCTATATCCGAGACCTACCAGAAAAGCCTTACTGTGTGTTGGTCGATGAAGCCCAGTTTCTTAAGCGTCATCATGTTTACGATCTAGCTCGTGTTGTGGACGAGTTAGATATACCCGTCATGGCTTTTGGTTTGAAAAATGATTTTCGAAATGAACTGTTCGAAGGTTCCAAGTATCTCTTGCTCTTAGCAGACAAGATTGACGAAATCAAGACCATTTGTCAGTATTGTAAGAAAAAGGCGACTATGGTTTTGAGAACACAGGATGGACTGCCCGTTTACGATGGAGAACAGATCCAGATTGGTGGCAATGAAACCTATATCTCGGTTTGTCGTAAACATTATTTTGCCCCTGAAATCAATAAGGAGAATGAAGAAAATGAACATCTATGATCAACTACAAGCTGTAGAAGACCGTTATGAAGAATTAGGAGAGTTGCTCAGTGACCCAGATGTGGTTTCGGACACCAAGCGTTTCATGGATCTTTCCAAAGAAGAGGCTTCTACTCGTGATACGGTAACAGCCTACCGTGAGTACAAACAAGTCCTTCAAAACATCGTTGATGCTGAAGAAATGATTAAGGAATCAGGCGGAGATGCGGACCTGGAAGAAATGGCCAAGCAAGAGCTCAAAGATGCCAAGGCTGAAAAAGAAGAATACGAAGAAAAACTGAAAATCTTGCTCCTTCCAAAGGATCCAAACGATGACAAGAACATCATCCTTGAAATTCGTGGAGCGGCTGGTGGTGACGAAGCGGCACTTTTCGCTGGAGATTTGCTAACCATGTACCAAAAGTATGCAGAAGCCCAAGGCTGGCGATTTGAAGTCATGGAAGCATCTATGAACGGTGTCGGAGGTTTTAAAGAAGTTGTTGCCATGGTTTCAGGTCAGTCCGTATACTCAAAACTCAAGTACGAATCTGGTGCCCACCGTGTACAACGTGTCCCTGTGACAGAAAGCCAAGGCCGTGTTCATACTTCGACAGCAACAGTTCTTGTCATGCCTGAAGTCGAAGAAGTAGAATACGATATTGATCCAAAAGACCTTCGTGTCGACATCTATCACGCCTCTGGTGCTGGGGGACAGAACGTCAATAAGGTTGCGACAGCAGTTCGTATCGTTCACTTGCCAACCAATATCAAGGTTGAGATGCAGGAAGAACGTACCCAGCAGAAGAACCGTGAGAAGGCCATGAAAATCATCCGTGCGCGTGTTGCTGACCACTTTGCACAAATTGCTCAGGATGAACAAGACGCTGAGCGTAAGTCTACTATCGGTACTGGTGACCGTTCAGAACGGATTCGTACTTACAATTTCCCACAAAATCGTGTCACAGATCACCGTATCGGCTTAACTCTCCAAAAACTAGATACCATTTTGTCTGGTAAATTGGATGAAGTTGTGGATGCCTTGGTTCTTTATGACCAAACGCAAAAATTAGAAGAATTAAACAAATAATGAAATTAGCTCAATTATTTTCAGATTTTGAAGAAGAGTTGATGAGACAAGGAGAGGAAGCAGAAAGCCTCTCTTTTGTCTATCGTAGCCTGAAAAATCTTTCTTTTACTGACTTTGTTTTTGCTCTTCAGCAGGAAGTGACGGAAGAGGAAGAAGTATTTGTAAAAGGAATTTTCCAACAGTTAGCAGCTCACAAGCCAGTCCAGTACATCATTGGACAGACAGATTTTTATGGAATGCAGTTAACAGTTGATGAGCGTGTATTGATTCCTCGTCCAGAAACAGAGGAGTTGGTGGAGCTTATCCTGGCTGAAAATCCTGAGACGAATTTTTCAGTTCTGGATATCGGAACAGGTAGTGGAGCCATTGCCCTTGCATTAGCAAAAAACAGATCAGCTTGGTCGGTGACGGCAGCAGATATTTCCCAAGAGGCTCTTAACCTTGCGTCCGAGAATGCTAAAAATCAAAAACTTAATATATTTTTCAAAAAATCTGATTGTTTTGCAGAAATTTCTGAAAAATATGATATAATTGTATCCAATCCACCCTATATCTCTCGTGAAGATGAGTCAGAGGTTGGCTTGAATGTCTTGCATTCGGAACCTCATCTAGCTCTTTTTGCAGACGAGGATGGCCTAGCTATTTACCGTAGAATTGCGGAAGATGTAAAAGACCATCTCAAAGATGGTGGTAAGATTTACCTTGAAATTGGATACAAGCAAGGTCAAAGTGTTCCTGAACTTTTTAGGAAACATCTTCCTGAAAAACGATTACGAACACTTAAGGACCAGTTTGGTCAAGATAGGATGGTTGTAATTGATGATGGACAGGATTAGACAAGAGTTGGAAAATGGTGGAGCGGTCGTTCTACCTACTGAGACAGTTTACGGTCTCTTTGCCAAGGCTCTAGACGAAAAAGCAGTTGACCATGTTTACCAACTCAAACGTCGTCCAAGAGATAAGGCGCTTAACCTCAATATCGCCTCTCTAGAGGACATCTTGCACTTTTCTAAGAATCAGCCAACTTATCTACAAAAACTTGTAGAGACCTTTTTACCAGGTCCCTTAACCATTATTCTCGAAGCTAATGACCGAGTTCCCTATTGGGTCAATTCTGGTCTTGCAACTGTTGGATTTCGGATGCCTAGTCATCCCATTACCCTTGATTTGATTCGAGAGACAGGACCTCTGATTGGACCGTCAGCTAATATCTCAGGTCAGGCAAGTGGAGTGACTTTTAATCAAATTCTAGAGGATTTTGACCAAGAGGTTTTGGGTTTGGAAGACGATCCTTTTCTAACTGGACAGGATTCAACTATTTTGGATTTGTCTGGAGACAAGGTGAAAATCTTACGCCAAGGGGCCATTAAGCGAGAAGATATTCTTGCTCGGTTGCCAGAGATTTCTTTTGAGGAGGAATGAGATGTTAAGAGACTTAAGAGAAACTGATGTGAAAGCAATATGTGAGATCAACCAAGATGCTTTGGGCTATTCTTTTAGTCCAGAGGAAACGGCTAGTCAATTAGCTAGACTATCTCAGGATTCCCATCATTTCTTACTTGCTTATGAGGATGAATCTACTCATGCCTTGCTTGGATATGTCCACGCTGAGGTCTATGAATCACTTTATTCTAAAGCAGGATTTAATATTTTAGCTTTAGCAGTTTCACCTCAAGCACAAGGGCAAGGTATTGGTAAAAGCTTATTACAAGGGTTGGATCAAGAAGCAAAAAGACGTGGTTATGGGTTTATCCGCTTAAACTCTGCCGATCATCGTCTGGGTGCTCATGCATTTTATGAAAAAGTTGGTTATACTTGTGATAAAGTGCAGAAACGATTTATTCGCATCTTTTAGTTTATTTTCTTGTTGCAAAACAAACTAAAGGACCAGTCACACTATAAAGGAGAAGACCTATGATTTTTGACAAAGACGATTTTAAAGCATATGATGCTGATCTCTGGAATGCTATTGCCAAAGAAGAGGAACGCCAACAAAACAACATTGAGTTGATTGCTTCGGAAAACGTAGTTTCCAAGGCAGTTATGGCAGCTCAAGGGTCTATCTTGACGAATAAATACGCTGAAGGTTACCCAGGACGCCGTTATTATGGTGGAACAGATGTAGTAGACGTGGTGGAATCTCTAGCCATTGAACGCGCAAAAGAAATTTTCGGTGCAAAATTTGCCAATGTCCAACCACACTCAGGAAGCCAAGCTAACTGTGCAGCTTACATGGCCTTGATTGAGCCTGGCGATACGGTTATGGGAATGGATTTGGCTGCAGGTGGTCACTTGACTCATGGGGCTCCTGTTAGCTTCTCAGGTCAAACCTACAACTTTGTTTCTTATAGTGTTGATCCTGAAACGGAACTCTTGGATTTTGATGCTATCTTGAAACAAGCCCAAGAAGTAAAACCAAAATTGATCGTAGCAGGTGCTTCAGCCTATTCTCAAATTATCGACTTCTCAAAATTCCGTGAAATCGCAGATGCTGTTGGGGCTAAGCTTATGGTGGATATGGCCCATATCGCTGGTTTGGTTGCAGCTGGTTTTCACCCAAGCCCAGTGCCATACGCTCATATCACTACAACAACGACCCACAAAACTCTTCGTGGCCCACGTGGTGGTTTGATTTTGACCAATGATGAAGACTTAGCTAAGAAAATTAATTCAGCTATTTTCCCAGGTATTCAGGGTGGTCCTTTGGAGCATGTTGTGGCAGCTAAGGCTGTTTCTTTCAAAGAAGTTTTGGATCCAGCCTTCAAGGAATATGCTGCCAATGTTATCAAGAACAGCAAGACTATGGCAGATGTCTTCTTGCAAGACCCTGATTTTCGTATCATTTCTGGAGGAACTGAAAACCACCTCTTCCTAGTGGATGTGACTAAAGTTGTAGAAAACGGCAAAGTTGCTCAAAACTTGCTGGATGAAGTCAATATTACCCTAAATAAAAACTCAATCCCTTACGAAAGCTTGTCACCATTCAAGACAAGTGGTATTCGTATCGGAGCAGCAGCCATTACTGCACGTGGATTTGGTGAAGAAGAAAGTCGCAAAGTGGCTGAATTGATTATTAAAACCCTTAAGAGTGCAGAAAATAAAGCTGTCTTAGAAGAAGTGAGAAGTGCAGTTAAAGAATTAACAGACGCCTTCCCATTATACGAGGACTAAAACTTTTATGGACATCTATATTAAGAAAGCTATTATTCATCAGTTCAGTCCGGATGATACCGAGCTGTTCCTAGCGGATAAGTTTCTCAATATTACTCCAAAAATCGAAGAATACCTGCGCAAAAAAATTGAACGTGTGTATTCAGATGAAGCCAAGACTGGGATTTTCGAGGAAGGAAATCCCTTCTTCAATCACATCACAGACGATTTATTGGAGACTTCAGTAACACTGGCTAATCTCTGGAAAGAGGAGTTCAGCATTTCTGAAAACCTTAAGACCAATGACTTGATTTTTGTGCAATTTTCGAAAGAAGGCGTGGAACATTTCGCTTTCTTACGAATTGCCCTGCGGGAAACCTTGACCCACCTCGGGGGAGAAGTTGACAATCCAATCAAGCTGACTCAGAATAACCTGCCTGGATTTGGAACGGGTGCTGACGAGGCCTTGGTGGTCAATCTTCAGAGTCGCAAGTACCACCTCATCGAGAAACGAATCAAGTACAATGGGACTTTTTTGAACTATTTTTCAGATAATCTTCTTGCTGTCGCTCCTAAGATTTCACCCAAGAAATCCATCAAGGAACTGGAAAAGACAGCCCAGAGAATTGCCGAATCTTTTAACACAGATGATTTTCAATTTCAATCCAAGGTCAAATCAGCGATTTTCAACAACTTAGAAGAAAGCAATGAACTGTCGCCAGAGAAATTGGCCAACGACCTTTTTGACAATAATCTGACGGCTCGTTTGAGCTTTATTGATCAAGTCAAGGAAGCCGTACCAGAGCCTGTTCAATTTGATGAAATTGATGCCAGTCGTCAGCTTAAAAAATTTGAAAACCAAAAACTTTCCTTGTCAAATGGAATTGAGCTTATCGTTCCCAATAACGTCTATCAAGACGCCGAGTCTGTTGAGTTTATCCAAAACGACAATGGAACCTACTCTATCTTAATCAAAAATATCGAGGATATCCAAAGTAAATAATGTTTAAACGAATTCGAAGAGTGCTTGTACTAGCAGTCTTCCTTTTTGCTGGATATAAAGCTTACCGCGTTCACCAAGATGTCAAGCAAGTCATGACCTATCAACCCATGGTGCGAGAAATCTTGAGTGAAAGAGACACCCCAGCAAACGAAGAGCTTGTGCTCGCTATGATTTATACCGAAACAAAAGGAAAAGAAGGCGATGTTATGCAGTCTAGTGAGTCTGCTAGTGGCGCTACCAATACCATCAATGATAATGCCTCTAGCATTCGGCAAGGCGTTCAAACTCTGACAGACAATCTCTATCTGGCCCAGAAGAAGGGGGTAGATGTCTGGACGGCTGTTCAAGCCTACAATTTTGGACCTGCCTATATAGATTTTATCGCCCAAAATGGCAAGGAAAACACCTTAGCTCTGGCCAAACAGTACTCTCGTGATACTGTTGCTCCCTTGCTTGGTAATACCACTGGAAAGACTTATAGTTATATTCACCCCATTTCCGTTTTTCACGGTGCCGAACTCTATGTAAATGGAGGAAACTATTACTATTCTAGACAGGTGCAACTCAACCTTTACATCATCAAATGTTTCACTCTCTTTTCGACATCTGGCTAGACCAGGTGTTTTTGTTATAAGTTTTCTTTAAGATAGATATATTACTCTAGAATGGTAAAGGAGGAAATTCCCTATGAGAAAGAAACTCTTTCTGACTAGTGCTGCGGTCTTGTGGGCAGTAACAGCTATGAATAGCGTCCACGCAGCAACAGATGTTCAAAAAGTCATCGATGAAACCTATGTTCAATCTGAATATGTCCTAGGTTCTTCATTGTCTGAAGATCAAAAAAATCAAACTCTAAAAAAACTAGGCTACAATGCCTCAACAGATACTAAAGAACTCAAGACTATGACACCTGATGTCTATTCTAAGATTATGAATGTGGCCAATGACTCAAGTTTACAGTTGTATTCATCAGCCAAGATTCAAAAACTAGGTGACAAGTCGCCACTTGAGGTCAAGATTGAAACACCAGAAAACATCACTAAGGTGACTCAGGATATGTACCGCAATGCGGCCGTAACTTTGGGTGTGGAGCACGCCAAAATCACTGTAGCAGCCCCCATTCCTGTTACAGGTGAGAGTGCTTTGGCAGGAATTTACTATTCGCTAGAAGCTAATGGAGCCAAGGTGCCACAAGCCAACAAAGATTTGGCTCAAGAAGAGTTGAAGGCTTTGTCTGATATCAATGCTGAAAACAAGGACAAAACTGGCTATGATGCTAATAAATTGAACGTTGCCCTAGCTGATATCAAATCAGGACTCGCCAAAGCTAAAGAAAGCAAGGGAAATCTGACAGAGGAAGATGTCCGTAAAATTGTTGAAGATACCTTGAAAAATTACAAACTTGATCAGGTTATAACAGGAAACCAGATCAATATTATCATCAATTTTGCTTTGAATCTCTCAAAGAGTGATATCCTCAGCAATGCAGACTTCACTAAAACCCTGAATGACCTGAAACAAAGTATTGTTTCACAAGCTGGCGACAGTTTTAAAAATATCAACCTTAACTTTGATGCGGATAAGGCGCTAGAGGACGGCGGCAATTTCCTAAGCTCCCTCTGGCAAGCCATTGTCAACTTCTTCAAGAGTTTTGGTTCTTAAGAAATTTCATGGTATAATAGATGGTAACCGTAACGTTGCCGTCTTTTTTATCGGCCAATAGAAAGAGAAGAGAATGTTAAAGAAAAATGATATTGTAGAAGTTGAAATTGTCGACTTGACCCATGAAGGGGCAGGAGTTGCCAAGGTTGATGGTTTGGTCTTTTTTGTCGAGAATGCTTTACCGAGTGAAAAAATCCTCATGCGTGTCCTCAAGGTCAATAAAAAGATTGGTTTTGGGAAAGTTGAAGAATACCTTGTCCAATCACCATACCGTAATCAAGATCTAGATTTGGCTTACCTGCGTTCAGGAATCGCGGATTTAGGTCATCTTGCCTATCCAGAACAGCTCAAGTTTAAAACCAAGCAAGTTAAGGATAGTCTATACAAGATTGCTGGAATTGCAGATGTAGAGGTTGCTGAAACGCTTGGCATGGAAAATCCAGTCAAGTATCGCAACAAAGCTCAGGTGCCTGTTCGTCGAGTAAATGGTGTCTTGGAAACAGGATTTTTCCGTAAGAATTCGCATGACCTCATGCCTCTAGAAGATTTCTTTATCCAGGATCCTGTGATTGATGAGGTAGTAATAGCCCTACGAGACTTGCTCCGCCGTTATGATTTGAAACCTTATGATGAAAAGGAACAAGCTGGCTTGATTCGGAATCTTGTGGTGCGTCGTAGCCACTACTCAGGACAAATCATGGTGATTTTGGTAACTACTCGTCCTAAAGTTTTCCGTGTGGAACAATTGATTGATCAACTAATCAAGCAGTTTCCAGAGATTGTGTCTGTTATGCAAAATATCAACGACCAGAATACAAATGCGATTTTTGGTAAGGAGTGGCGCACACTTTATGGACAAGACTTTATCACTGATCAGATGTTGGGAAATGACTACCAAATCGCTGGACCCGCTTTTTACCAAGTCAATACTCAAATGGCAGAGAAGCTTTATCAAACAGCCATTGACTTTGCTGCATTAAAAGAAGACGATGTGATCATTGATGCCTATTCTGGTATCGGGACGATTGGTCTTTCTGTTGCGAAACATGTCAAGGAAGTCTATGGTGTCGAAGTGATTCCAGAAGCGGTTGAGAATAGCAAAAAGAATGCTCAGCTAAACAATATTTCAAATGCCCACTATGTTTGTGACACAGCTGAAAATGCTATGAAAAATTGGCTTAAAGATGGAATTCAACCAAGCCTTATACTAGTGGACCCACCAAGAAAAGGACTCACAGAAAGCTTTATCAAGGCAAGTAGCCAAACAGGAGCCGACCGCATCGCCTATATCTCATGTAATGTCGCCACCATGGCGCGTGATATCAAACTCTACCAAGAATTGGGATATGAGTTGAAGAAAGTTCAGCCAGTGGATTTATTTCCTCAAACGCATCACGTGGAGTGTGTAGTGTTGCTACAACGAAAAATAGGGTGAAAATCCTTGATTTTAAGCTATTTTACAAGCATTTTGTCTTTGTAGATAAAGGCAATTTTGACGTCAGAAAAGTCCTAAAAAGGCACATAGATGTATATGTATTTGTAGATGTCGTTTGCGCATCGGAAAAATGAATACAACAATAAATATTTAACTAACGAGAGAACAATTGTATATTGTTCTCCTTTTTTTATTTTCAGGAGGGAAAATGACAAAAGAATTACAATCATCACGCTATATTGTCATTTCATTTTTAGTACGTGAAATGGGAATTGATATTGTTGAAGCCATCTCTCTTATGGCTGAATTAGAAAAAAGTGGCTTGGTTCAATTGGAATCAAGTGGAGATTTAATACTCAAAGAACTTGGAGGAACGCTATGAAACGAATTACCGCAAATCAATACCAAACTTCAGAACGGTATTATAAATTACCTAAAATTCTTTTTGAGGATGAGAAATATATGGATATGAAATTAGAAGTAAAGGTGGCTTATTCTATTTTAAAAGATCGTTTAGAATTATCTCTTAGTCGTGGTTGGATAGATGAAGAAGGGGCGGTTTATTTAGTATTTTCTAATTCTAAACTGATGAGGCTGTTAGGTTGTTCTAAGTCAAAATTACTGTCCATCAAAAAAACTCTTAAAGAATATGACTTAATTGATGAAGTTCAACAGTCTTCAAGTGAGAAAGGAAGACTAGCTAATAAGATTTATTTAGGGGAGTTGTCTTCTACCCCAGTAGCTAATTCAAACAGGCCTAGTGTTAAAAAAAGACTAGGGCAGGTTGAAAATGAAACGGGCCCCGTCTCACATTCAGCCTCTAGTGAGACTGAAGTTAGTGAGACTAAATATAGTGAGACTGATTCTTTATTTATTGAGGATGAGGAAGAAAGGAATACTCAACCTATCTTGAGAAGAAAAGTAGAAAAGGTCACAAAATATGATCGAGAGTATATTTGGGGATTGGTACAAGATCAATTTAGACGAGAGGGTTTTTCTGAAACAGCCAGTGATATAGCTATGACTGATTTTGAGAGAATCTATCAATATGCTCTAGATAATGTTCGCTTTGTTAGACGAGCGGAAGTACTTGCTGAATTTGTGTTTAATGGCTTGTATTCTGTTTGGAATAACCGTGTTAGAAAAGGAGGTGGTTAAATGTCGCCAATCGAGTGGATATTAGTTATGCTCATTGTCATTTCAAGTGGTGTGACTTTTTGGACATTGATAGTCGATAAGAAAGGGGTGATAAAGAAATGAGATTTATTGATTTATTTTCAGGTATTGGTGGCTTTCGACTTGGAATGGAAAGTGTCGGACACGAGTGTATTGGATTTTGTGAGATTGATAAATTTGCTAGGAAATCTTATAAGTCCATTTTTCAAACGGAAGGAGAAATTGAATTTCATGACATACGAGATGTTTCAGATGACGAATTTAAAAAACTTAGAGGGAAAGTCGATGTCATCTGTGGGGGATTCCCTTGTCAAGCATTTTCAATCGCAGGAAGACGATTGGGATTTGAAGATACTAGAGGAACTTTATTCTTTGAAATTGCTCGGGCGGCCAAACAAATCCAACCACGTTTTCTTTTTCTTGAAAATGTTAAAGGCCTACTCAATCACGATAAGGGACGGACGTTCACCACAATCCTTACCACACTTGATGAGTTGGGGTTTAATGTTGAGTGGCAGGTGCTTAACAGTAAGGATTTTGGCGTTCCCCAAAACAGAGAGAGGGTGTTTATTATCGGACATTCTAGAAAGAAAGGTACCCGACTCCTATTTCCTTTCAGACGAGAAGGTCAAGCAACTAACTCTGAGACTTTGAAAGTACTAGGAAATTTGAATCCATCAAGAAGTGGAATGAGTGGTAAAGTCTATTATTCAGAAGGTCTTGCGCCAACCTTAGTTCGTGGAAAAGGAGAAGGATTTAAAGTTGCGATTCCTTGTATGACACCAGACAGATTAGAAAAGAGACAAAATGGTAGACGTTTCAAGGATAATCAAGAGCCAATGTTTACTTTAAATACTCAGGATCGCCATGGTATTGTCGTTGTTGGAGATTTACCAACTAGCTTTAAGGAAACAGGTCGCGTCTATGGAAGTGAGGGCTTATCTCCAACACTGACTACGATGCAAGGTGGAGATAAAATTCCCAAAATACTGATTCCAGAACCAATCCATTTTTTAAAAGTCCGGGAAGCAACGAAAAAAGGATATGCTCAAGCAGAGATTGGGGATTCAATCAATTTAGAAAGACCAAGTTCTCAGTATCGTCGTGGTAGAGTTGGAAAAGGTATAGCGAATACGTTAACAACTAGTGGGCAAATGGGAGTAGTAGTGGCTAGCTATGAAGGAGAAGATAAACAAGTTTACCAAGTAGCTGGTGTCTTAATTGATGGGCAATTTTACCGTTTGAGGATACGACGAATCACTCCTAAAGAGTGTTTTAGACTGCAGGGCTTTCCTGATTGGGCTTTTGAAGCTGCTAGAAAAGTCTCTAGTAATAGTCAGCTCTATAAACAAGCTGGTAATAGTGTAACCGTTCCTGTGATTGCCGCAATCGCAAAGAAATTAAAAGAAATAGAGGAAAAAGATGAAAGCATTAAATAAAGAATCAATACTAGATTGTGATGAATTAGAAACAGAATTACATGATGCAGAAATCAGACAGCTGGATGAACAAATATTTTTGATGCCCAATTATCCATGTGAGTTTGAGGTTACATTTTTAGATGATTACCATAAAAAACATAATTACCCACTATTTTATGAATCCTATCTTCAAAACATTATGGAATTCCTTGAAAGTCAGGATATAAAGAACGGAGCTGATGCCTTTGTAGATGATCATCAGAATCTTGTTTTTGTTTTATATGGGCAAGGCTATCGAGCCGAGGGAAAAGAGGGAATACTTACAACCCAAGTAACTGTAAAAGCTTATGATGAAGACAAGAAATCGATTAACTTCTCAAATTTATTAGATTCCTTAATCGTCTCAGAATATCAAATGGAACCGAATCTTTGGGAGGTCTCCCATGATTGATCTCTATCTAAGTAAAAATAGCCAAAGAAATCAGCTTCTTTTAGACTTCTTTCAAAACTATGGCATCGAGGTATCTTGTCATTCAGTTTCTGAAATGACAAAGGATAAATTAATTGAGATGATGAGCTATTCTTCAGATTGTTTTGAATTTTTATCTCCCAATTTATTACGATTTAAGAACCGAGACAATCTAAAATTAACGGATTTCGTTGAGATGATTTTAAAAAATCCTGAACTAACCATCAGACTTCCTCTTGCGGTTTCAAATAAGCGAGTTTATCCAAATCTAAATTTGGAGGAAGCTAGAGCTTTATTGCCAAGAGATACGAAACAATTGATTTACATGGCACAAACACATTATTTATCTAACTAAAGGAGAAGCAATATGGCTGAACGATTTTGGGAGAACTTGTCCATTATTTTGGCTGAAAGAAATATCAGCTGGATTGAGTTAACCAGAAAAATGTTTGCGGGAGAGTTTCACTATCCAAGTGAATTGAATCGCTTGTATCAAAAGATTCGTCACTACAAGATGGAACAACGAATGCCTCAAAGTCCATGGGTAGAAAGGATTGTGCAGGTATTAGATTTAGATTATGAAGATTTATTTCGGAGGTAACTATGAAAAGAATAATTCCAGTTTATATATTCCAACAAGTAAATGTCCTATTGGTATCCTTATACTTACTGAAATTGCTTTGTATCGGTGAGTTAACTATACTACAGATTCTCTATGGTGCATCGCTCATTTACTTTTTATGGATGTATGGTCAACGAAAACAAGTGATCAAGGTTAATATGAAAACTAGGATAAAATGGCTTGGTATTGGATTTGTCAGCCTACTGATTATAAGTCTATGTTTTAGTCTGGTTCATGCTCAAGGAAGCACGAATCAAGCAAACTTAATTGGGCTTCAACATCAAGTTCCTTGGTTTTCATTTTTATTGTTTTTAATCAATGCGAGTATGGTTGAAGAATTTTTGTATCGAGAAATTTTATGGAACTTGGTTAGAAAATTAGATATTCGAGTTGCTTTGACAAGTGTTTTATTTGCCTTAGCTCATCATCCAGGAACCATTCTAGCTTGGTGTTTATATGTTTCATTGGGAATGTTTTTAGGGATGGTGCGCTATAAATCGGACTTATGGGGTAGTATGGGGCTACATTTGGTGTGGAACCTACTAGTTTATAGTTTGCTGCTTTTTTAGACCAAATTAGCTTGTTTTAGGGAAATGAAATGCTAACGTTATGTAACAATGTTAGTCTTTTATTTCAAAATCTTTGTTTAGTATGAATTTAGTTCTACAGAAAAATAAGAAATGTGATAAAAATTTCAACTACTCTTATCTATAATAAAGCTACCTGTTCTTTGAAAATTGAATCCACTCCGTCTTGATTAGCGTGCCTGTGTAAGTAGGGACTGAGAGTATTTCCCTGTGAAGGGCAACTGGCACAAGACGTGTGTGAGAATTTTCTAACAGACACGGAGTTTATCGTTACCAGACTTAAACGATGCGACAAACTAGATAAAGGAGTTAATCATGAAGGTAGTAAACTTGTATGATTTGAAACAAATGGGAAATAAAGGTGGTTGTACCATCCAATTGATTCATCACTTTCCTTTTGGTATGGGCTTAGGACATCTCAAAAAAGACTACATTGAATTTAAACGTGTTGGTATCTTTGATGGGAAAGCAGTAGAAGTTACTCTTCGAGAACCTTATTCGAGAGATCTACTGCAGGTTGTCAAGTCGATTAAGCAACGTCAGAAATTGATAGCTTATCGTTATAAAGAAGGAAAGCTGCTATTTGTGAAGAAGGAGGCCTCAGATGTCCTCTGAACAACAGGAACGAATGGCAGTTCAATATGCTGAGCGTAGTCTTTTATTTACTGTCAAAAGTCTCTTAAAGATTCTAGAATGGTCTAGACGTCAGGCTTTAGCACAGGATTCCGCCTATAAGATAGGAGTGCAGAAATTAGAAGAATTGCTACAATCTCCCTATGCGATTGATACGATTAATCTGAAGAAAGATTTTTTAGACAAACCAATTGATATAGAGAAATTTAAAGCTTTTTTAGAAAAAGAAGAGATTCCTTTAGCCATCGCTTGGCAAGGGGATTCTCTACATTTCTACACGAAAGACCGTTCGATTCTAGACAATCATTTAGACCATCTGTTAGAAAAAATGGTTAATGATCCGGAGAAATTAGCTGATTTTACCATGGATAAGTCATTAGACCAAGCAATTGATGAGGCTAAATCCCAAATTACCTTTAGACAAGAAGGGGCCGTCAAACAGAAAGAGATGGTGAGATGATGTACAGTGGAAAGAAATTCCTACTATTCTCACTGTTAGGCATCTTACTAGGCTATCTTTTTCATCGTTTGACGCTTTTGTATGATTCCTATACTGGAAATACCTTAGATAAATGGACTCATCTTCTGATGGAAGGTCAAGATGAAGTTCTTCAGTCGCCATGGAATGTTTCTTTTACTGGAAAATCAAGTGCTTTTTTTCTACTAGGTTTTGTGATGATGTTGCTGGTTTATCTCTATTTAGAGACTGGTAAAAAACAATACCGAGAAGGGGTAGAATACGGGAGCGCCCGTTTTGGAACTCTAAAAGAAAAGAAGCTCTTTTACGGTAAGGAATTTTCTCATGATACGATCTTAGCCCAAGATGTTCGTCTAACTTTGTTAGATAAAAAGTCACCACAATATGATAGAAATAAGAATATTGCGGTGATCGGAGGTTCAGGAAGTGGGAAGACATTTCGCTTTGTGAAACCCAATCTCATCCAGATGAATAGTTCTAATATAGTAGTGGATCCTAAAGATCACTTAGCTGAGAAAACAGGAAAACTCTTTTTAGAACATGGCTACCAAGTAAAGGTGCTAGATTTAGTCAATATGAAGAACTCAGATGGCTTCAATCCTTTTCGCTATATAGAGACAGAAAATGATTTGAATCGCATGCTGACGGTTTATTTCAATAACACCAAAGGCTCTGGCTCTCGTAGTGATCCATTTTGGGATGAAGCTTCTATGACTTTGGTACGAGCTTTAGCCTCCTACTTGGTCGATTTCTATAATCCACCCAAAACAAGAGAACAGCTTATAGAAGAAAGTCGTTTAAGTCAAAAAGAATACCAAAACTTGTTGAAACGTCAAAAAAAAGAAGTGGAAGAGCGAAAAAAACGAGGGCGTTATCCAAGTTTTGCTGAAATCTCAAAACTCATTAAACACTTATCCAAGGGTGAAAACCAAGAAAAAAGTGTCTTAGAAATTCTATTTGAAAATTATGCTAAAAAGTATGGAACTGAAAATTTCACCATGCGAAATTGGGCAGATTTTCAAAATTATAAGGATAAGACTCTGGATTCTGTTATAGCTGTAACCACTGCTAAATTTGCCCTCTTCAATATTCAAAGTGTCATGGATTTGACCAAAAGAGATACTCTTGATATGAAGACATGGGGCAAGGAAAAATCAATGGTGTACTTAGTTATCCCAGATAACGATAGTACATTTCGCTTTCTTTCAGCCCTCTTTTTTTCAACCGTATTTCAAACCCTAACAAGACAAGCAGATATTGATTTTAAGGGTCAATTGCCTCTTCATGTGAGAGTTTACTTAGAGGAGTTCGCAAATATCGGAGAAATCCCAGATTTTGCTGAACAAACCTCAACAGTCCGCTCTCGTAATATGAGTCTCGTTCCCATTCTTCAAAATATTGCCCAACTTCAAGGGCTCTATAAAGAAAAAGAAGCTTGGAAAACCATTCTTGGGAACTGTGATAGCTTAGTCTACTTAGGTGGTAATGATGAAGATACCTTTAAATTTATGAGTGGATTACTCGGTAAACAAACCATTGATGTTCGAAATACTAGTCGTTCCTTTGGCCAGACAGGTTCAGGATCCCTTTCTCATCAAAAGATTGCTCGTGATTTAATGACACCTGATGAAGTCGGAAATATGAAACGGCATGAATGCTTGGTTCGAATTGCTAATATGCCAGTCTTTAAAAGCAAAAAGTACAATTCCACTAAGCATCCAAACTGGAAGTACCTAGCCAACCAAGAAACCGATGAACGGTGGTGGAACTATCAAATCAATCCTTTGAATCAAAGACAAGAAAATCATCTTGAGAGCCTTAGAATTCGTGATTTAACTTTTGAATCTAGTTTAAAATAAAAATAGAAAAGAGGAAATAGATGATTACGCATTTTAAAGGTTTTGTTTATGGAGTAGACGCAAGTGCTATGTTTGCACAAGCTATGTCTTTGTTACAGAAGGGATTAATTGCAGTTGGTGCCTTTCTCGTTGTTGTGGGGATTGTCAACCTTGCAACCAACATTAAAGATGGTGGACCTGGTGTTCGGAATGCCATTCTGGAAATTGTCGGTGGTGTTATGGTAGGGGCTGCTGGAGCCTTTGTAACTCAGATTTCAATTTAGGAGGATAAACAATGACATGAATCTTAGTTTAGTCTCACCCTTTGTTTACCTTGCATCTGAAAAAATATCAGCTGAAAATTTATTTGAAGGGTTTAATGTAGATTTACAATCTACGGTAGATCTGATTAAATCCCTATCTAGCTACAATCCAACAGTTTGGACTTATATGTCTAGTATTACTAAAAGTGTCATGCAACCTCTTGGAGTTGCGATTTTATCAGTTGTTCTCATCTTAGAATTTTCGAAGATGGCAAAGAAAATTGCTAACTCTGGTGGAGCGATGACCTTTGAAGCATTAGCGCCGATGTTGATTAGTTATATTATGGTCGCAGTTGTAATTACCAATACTACCGTTATTGTAGAAGCTATCATCGGGATTGCGAGTCACGCCATTGAACAAGTGGCCTCGATTGTGGCTCACGGTGGGGCGAAGTATGATACCATCTCTGGATTAAAAGGGTCAGGATTTATTGGCCGGATGATTGTGGGCTTTTTCGCCCTCCTCATTTGGCTTGTTCGGATAGTAAGTGCAGCCATGGTCAATCTTTTGGTATCTATTCGATTTATTCAACTCTACCTTATGATTCCATTTGCCCCTCTTACGATTCCAACATTTTTAAGTGATGAGTGGAAGTCTATTGGTATTGGCTATTTAAAAAATATTATGGTCTATGCGGTACAAGGGGTTCTTATTTTTCTGATTGTTTCTCTTGTTCCTTTGTTTGAATCTGCTGGGAAAATAGCCGTTTCAAATGGTGCAGGAGTCCTGCAATCTCTTGCGATTATGTTTGGTAGTTTGGTACAAGCTATCTTACTGATTATTGCCCTCGTTGGTTCTCAACGTACGGCTCGCTCAATTTTAGGTATGTAATTAGATAAAGGCTAGGAAGTGATTGCTTCTTAGCCTTTTTAGAAAGGAAAGTCATGAATACACGTGTCTTTAAGGACATCTCAAAATACCAACACAGGGCTTGGTTAGGTTTCACCACAAGGCAAATCATCTTTGTTTTACCAGCCTTTATTGTCACAGTTATTGTTTTGGGCTTGAATCTCTTTTTCTGGCAATTTGGAGATTGGTTTGTTTACGGTTTTGTGTTTGCTTTTACCATCCCCCTCATGCTATTTGGAGTCTATAAACCCAATGATTTATATTTTGAACATTATTTGAAATACCGTCTTCATTTTGAATTAACGGTTCCCCTACGCACAATTACAGGAAAGAAAGGACCTGAACATGAAAAGAAAATCAAATACATTAAAGAAACAAAAAACTTCAATGACTAATAAAAAGGAAAAAGTTAAAGGGAAAAAAGAGGAAGTGTTACCCTCAACGGCTAATACTCTTTCCTATCAAGCCCTGTATCAAAATGGTCTGATGCAGGTGAAAGAAGATTATTTCTCACAAAGCTATTTACTTGGTGATGTCAATTACCAGACCGTTGGTTTAGAAGATAAGGGCGCAATCATTGAGAAGTATTCTGATTTGATTAACTCCCTAGACGACCAAACCAACTTCCAATTGACTATCTTTAATAAAAGATTGAATTTAGAAAAGTTTAGACAAAGTGTTTTGTATGAGGAAAAAGAAGATGGATATGATACCTATCGTAAAGAATTGAATCGGATGATGAATCAGAATTTAGACAGTGGTGAAAATAATTTTTCAGCTGTGAAACTGATTAGCTTTGGTAGAAAGGATTCTAATCCCAAACAAGCTTATCGTTCCTTGTCTCAAATTGGAGAATATTTCAAAAGTGGTTTCTCAGAAATTGATGCTCGATTTGAATCCTTGGCTGGAGAAGAGCGTGTCAACTTGTTGGCAGATATGCTTAGAGGAGAACATCATCTTCCTTTTTCTTACTGTGATTTAACGAGATCTGGTCAGACAACTCGTCACTTCATAGCGCCTAATCTCTTAGATTTCAAAAACAAGAATTACCTACAAATCAATGACCGCTTATTACAGATTGTCTATGTGAGAGACTACGGCATGGAATTAGGTGATCAGTTTATCAGAGACCTCATGCAAGGAGATTTGGAATTGATTGTGAGCCTTCATGCTCAAAGTTCGACCAAGGCAGATGCCATGAAGAAACTACGAACAAAGAAGACCTTAATGGAATCCCAAAAGATTGGGGAACAACAAAAACTAGCTCGTACAGGTATCTATTTGGAAAAAGTAGGTCATGTATTAGAAAGCAATATCGATGAAGCTGAGGAACTCTTAAAAACCATGACCGAGACAGGAGATAAACTATTTCAAACAGTATTCTTGATTGGTGTTTTTGGTCAGGATGAAGAAGAACTTAAACAAGCTCTAGACACGATTCAACAAGTGGCCGGCTCAAATGACCTAATGATTGATAAACTTCCATATATGCAAGAAGCAGCCTTTAATAGTTTGCTGCCATTTGGTTGTGATTTTTTAGAAGGCGTATCACGGAGTTTATTAACGTCCAATATAGCAGTGAACTCTCCTTGGACTTCAGTAGACTTACAAGACCGTAGTGGGAAATATTATGGTATTAATCAAATCTCAAGCAATATTATTACCATTGATCGAAGCCTATTAAATACACCGTCTGGTCTGATTTTAGGAACATCTGGAGCTGGTAAAGGGATGGCAACTAAGCATGAAATTATCACGACCAAAATCAAGGAATCTGGTGAAAATACTGAAATTATCATCGTGGATCCAGAAGCAGAATACAGTGTCATTGGACGAGCTTTTGGGGGAGAAATGATTGATATTGCGCCCGATTCCCAAACTTATCTCAATGTCCTTGACTTGTCTGAAGAAAATATGGATGAAGATCCTGTAAAGGTAAAATCAGAATTTCTTTTATCCTTTATCGGCAAGTTATTGGATAGAAAAATGGATGGAAGAGAAAAATCGATTATCGACCGAGTTACCAGACTCACCTATCAGTCATTTAAAGAGCCTTCTTTAGAAGAATGGGTCTTTGTCTTGAGCCAACAACCAGAAGAAGAAGCGCAGAATTTGGCACTTGATATGGAACTGTATGTCGAAGGTTCTCTTGATATTTTTTCTCATAAAACAAATATTCAGACAGGATCCAATTTCTTAATCTATAATGTTAAAAAGTTAGGAGATGAGCTGAAACAAATCGCTCTTATGGTTGTTTTTGATCAGATATGGAATCGTGTCGTTCGGAACCAAAAATTAGGGAAGAAGACCTGGATTTATTTTGATGAAATGCAGCTTCTCTTATTAGATAAATATGCCAGTGATTTCTTCTTTAAATTGTGGAGTCGTGTCAGAAAATATGGAGCTAGTCCTACTGGGATAACCCAAAATGTCGAAACCTTATTGTTAGATCCAAATGGTAGACGGATTATTGCAAATAGTGAATTTATGATTCTCCTCAAGCAAGCAAAAAATGATAGAGAAGAACTGGTTCAACTCTTAGGCTTGTCAAAAGAACTTGAAAAATATCTAGTCAATCCAGAAAAAGGGGCAGGACTAATAAAAGCAGGTTCCGTTGTCGTTCCCTTTAAAAATAAGATTCCTCAAGGTACACAATTGTTTGATATCATGAGTACAGATCCTGATAAAATGGCTTCTAATTAAGGGGAAGGTAAATGAAGGATAAAAGAGAAATCATACGTGCCCGAAAGGCATTTAGAAGAAGTCTAAAAGATGAGAAGAAATTCTTGAAAAAAGGAAAGAAGGAGGTAAGGAAACAGAAAAAAGATTCCTCTGTACTGGATGAAAAAGCATGGAAAAAAGAGATAAAGCAAAAGCTAGAGGAGATGAGAGAAGATTCAAAGGAGAGAGTAAAACAAGCAAATGAAGATTACAATCACATCCTTCAAAATAGTCCTCCATCTCTTTTGAATCGCAAAGAATTAAGAGACAGACGATTACCTCATGCTAGGAAACGATTGAAAATAGCCAAGAAGCAATTTAGAGAAGCCAAGGTAGAAGCAAAAGAAGAAAGAAAAGAGAGTCGTAAAGAAAGAAAAACCAATCAAAAATTTCTCTACGGTCAGGAATCGAAAGCAAAATCTAATTTTTTCTTTCAAGGGAAGAGTTTAGAAGAATTAAAAGCTAAGAAAGAAGTCAAGGCCGCAAAAGAGAATTTAAAATCTACTAAACAAGCCTATAAATCCAAAAAGGTTAGTAGGAAAGCCAAAACTTTCCTTTATGTCCTTGGACGTGAAGGTGGAGAGTTAGCTTCAGAAAATGAAGATTTAGAAGGCTATCGCACACTTCAAGAGACTATTAGAAAAGGGAAACGCTACAGTCGGCTTTCTTATAATCTTGGAAAAGCTAGTGTCAAAACAGGACAAGCAACAGGTCGTTTTACCAAGAAAAGACTGACCAACACAAAAGAGCGATACCATCATTTTAAGGATGGAAAAGGATGGAAACTAGCGAAAGATAATCCAAGTTCCTTTAAAAATCGGTATCGAAAATTAAAGAAACAAGGTCTTACAAGTGTCCGAAATATCTATCAAAAACTAAAAGCAGCCTTTTCCTTCTTTACATTTGCGACTGGAAATCCTGTAACCTGGATAGTTGGAGGAATAGTCTTTCTTCTTTTACTTATGATGAGCTTCTTTTTAGGATTTTCATCTGCTAGTTTGATTCAACAAGATGAATTTGAATTAACAAAAGCTTATACCCATCTAACTTGGGAAGATGCAGAACATACTCGCAAAAATGACAAAGGAATTACTTATTACACAAAAGTTGATGATGTGATGGGGTATATGAACTTTAAATTCCATGACTATGAGTTAAACAAACCAGTTCACTTATTTAGTTCAGAAACTTACAAGGATTATCTGTCTACTTTGTGGCATGATTTAAACGATGGGGAAGATTTGAAATCCATGCAAGACCTCTATGAAACTCCTAAGTATAAACTCTCGAAAGACGATCAAGAGGAAATAAAGGAACTAAAAGAAGAGGGTGTGTATGCTTCCATGCAGGAATTGGACAATCCATTTGAGGGGAAAAGCAACGAAGATAGTCTAACCATGACTTATCGTTATGGATACTATGATTTAGATGGGAAACCTACTCTTCAGGAGTACATTCTACTAGAAGCAAAGGCTCACCAAACGATTGTCGCACCCATGGATGGAGTTGTATCTCTAGATGGCGACAATGTTATTCTTACTAACGGAAAAGGAGAGAATGAGAGTCGATTGACCTTGTATTCTATTCATAATGGCCGTGCGATTGAGGGGACAAGAGTCCTAACGGGTGATATTATTGGTGAAACACCAGACGATACAGGTTTGAAAGTTTCCTATCAAAAGTATAAGAACAAGAAAGAAAAATTGGTGTATGTCAATCCGCAATTTTATTTTCCAAAGGTCATTCAACTTCAGACAACTATCTTACCTGCCATTGGTCAGTTTGGTGGGGATGAGTTTGAACGTGCAAAACATATTTATGAGTTTTTGAAATCTCAAGGGGCAAGTCCCCAAGCCATTGCGGCTATTTTAGGAAATTGGTCGGTAGAGTCTTCTATTAATCCAAAACGAGCTGAAGGAGATTATTTATCTCCTCCAGTTGGCGCTACCGATTCCTCATGGGATGATGAAAGATGGTTAGCGATTGGAGGTCCAGCCATTTATGGAGGTGCTTATCCTAATATTCTTCATAGAGGTCTAGGTTTAGGGCAATGGACAGATACCGCAGATGGTTCAACACGGCATACAGCCTTGTTAAATTATGCACGCACCCAAAATAAGAAGTGGTATGATTTAGACCTCCAGCTTGATTTTATGCTTCATGGGGATAGTCCTTACTATCAAAGTTGGTTAAAAGATTTCTTTAGAAATACGGGCAGTGCAGCCAATCTCGCCCAACTCTTCCTCACCTATTGGGAGGGAAATTCTGGTGACAAACTACTGGAAAGACAAACTAGAGCAACGGAATGGTATTATCAAATTGAAAAAGGCTTTAGTCAAACAAATGGAGGACAGGCAAAAAGTGACCCACAATCCCTTGAAGGGGTTCGTGGGGACTTGTATGATCATTCTGTTCCTGGTGGTGGAGATGGTATGGCCTATGCCTATGGACAATGTACATGGGGTGTTGCGGCTCGTATGAACCAGTTAGGATTAAAGCTAAAAGGTAGAAACGGAGAGAAGATTTCAATCATTAATACCATGGGAAATGGTCAGGACTGGGTTGCGACAGCTTCAAGTCTTGGTGGGGAAACGGGCTCTACACCAAGAGCAGGTGCCATTGTTTCTTTTGTGGGAGGTACACATGGCACACCAGCCATCTACGGTCATGTGGCTTTTGTCGAGAAAGTTTATGATGATGGTTCTTTCCTTGTGTCTGAAACTAACTATGGTGGCAACCCTAACTATACCTTTAGAAAAATCTCTCAAGCAGATAGTGCCATCAGTTTTGCTTATACGGTGAAATAAAAGAATCATGTCATCAGTTTAGGTGACATGATTCTTATTTTTTATAGAGTGACATATTTAATGCCATAGGCTGATAACTTACTTGATGATCGTCTTTAATCAATTGACTGTAAGCAACAAATCCGAACTGTTCATAAAATTGAATGACTTTAGGATGATTGATACTATCTAAAAATACCATCTGAGTTCCTACAATTGCTCGAAATTCTTCAATTTTTTGAATTACAATTTCAAATAACTCTTGTCCTGATAGTTTATTTAGCTTTGTGTTTTTGCCGAATTGACCGATAAGTAACACAGGGAGATAATCAATATTTTTGGGACTTTTCCCTTTTAGGACGAGTTTCTTTTTTAAGGATTTCTCTAAATCAGAAATATCAACAACTTTGAGAGATAAACTAAAGAATCCTATGATGTTATTTGTTTCAGTTTCTTCAACGATAAAATTACGAGAACGATGTTGTTTTTCAAAATTGGGGGCTTTATCAGATAGATAAGTCAACATCTCTTCATTACCGTTGAAATCAACATTTTCTAAAATGATAGTTTTAAATAGCTCCTGAACTTGTTTCTCAGTTTTATCAGGAGCCAGCACTTGAATATTTTCAAGATATTGCTTAAGTGGTGTTACTTGAATTGTCATCTTACAGATACTTTGAAATGAGTTTATTTTTTGTTGGAGCGGTAGCGTCCTGTGATTCAATAGATTTCAAGACGGCTTGTAGCTTTTTAGATGGTTTATGATTAAGAATTTTTAGAGCATCTTCGTTTGTTAGTTTTATATCACGTGTTAAACTGATTGTAGCCATTTGTTCTACCTCCTGTTTCTACTTAAATTCATTATAGCTTATTTTGAACAAAAGTTCAATCTGAAGATAGTGTATGTTTTTTATAGTGTATAAATCCAAAATAAGTTTTTCTCTTGCGTTTGTAGCTCATATTCGTTAGAATAATGGTGTAGATGAGTGGGAGTGGTCGGCTCATGGTCAATCTGATAGTAATCTTGGACATAAGGGCCAAGCGGTGGCGGACACCAGAACGAAATCCGATAGCAATCTTGGACGTAAGGGCCAAGCGGTGGCAGACACCAGAATAAACCGACTGACTAGGTGGCTTACAGGTTCTGTAAGTCATCTTTTTTACTTTGATAGTAACGTTTTATCATTTTAAGGAGAACGAGGTTTTGGCTCGTTCTCTTTTTTTGTTGTGATACTTCTTTCAAGGAATATTTGGTAGGATTGGAGTGAAAAAAGATTAACTAGGAAAGAAGGAAGTATATGGAAGCCATTTATCAACGTGATTCGGATCAAGATGGACTAACTGATGCTCAAGAATTAGCGCTAGGAACCAATCCTCTTAGTGCAGATTCTGATGGTGATGGTCGTTCAGATTTAGTGGAAGTAGAAGAAGGAACCAATCCCTTAGAAAAGGATTTACAAGACATAGACCAAACAAGTATAACTGAACCATCTTCAGTATTTATGGAAATGAAACAAAAGATTTCAGATATGATGGAGAGTCACTACAAGGAATTTATACAGGCTCTGATTAGTATTGAAACAGGGATTGAAAACCAACAAGACCTAGAAGACTTATATACTTACTACATGAGAACAGATTCTGTTTCTCTTTTGTCTAGTGATTTAGAAACCAGTCCTCAAGAGGTTGAAATGGTGATAGAGTTGTAGGGGAATCATGTGATTCTCCTATTTTCATATAGATGAAAGGAGCGAGTATGGAAGTAATGCAATTATTGGCTATGTTTCGTGGAACAATTCCAAAAGATAGGGAGAAAATGGACCTATTTCTTCGTTATCAAGCGCAACATTTTGATGAGAAATGGCAGGATTTGGTAGAGAGTTTTTTGGCTGAAGAGGGCAAGATAGAAGAGATTCCTCACGTCTATTCTTTTGATCAAGATATTGTTTCTTTCCTAGAGGCTAGTTCTGAAAATAATGACCAAGATTTAGAAAGTTATACAAGAAATTTTGGACAAGCAGGTCTAAGTAAATTATCTCAATTAAGTAGTTGGGAGAAAAACTTGGTGCTAGAAGTCGCAACCTATAACCTTTCCACTCGATTTTACATCCAATCTGAAAAAGAGAAGTTAGAACCATTAAGTGAGCTTGTATTTCATCAGAATCAGGATGTCAATTTAGTCAATGTCTATCGGGTTGCGAATAATCTATCTGACCGTGTTAGTAAAGATATAGAGGAATTTCTTCTAATGGTTGATTCCAAAGAACTAAAAAAAGAGGTTCTTGAGATTCATTTTGAAGAAAAAGAAGGAGATGTTCTAGCCTATTTGGGTTCAGAATTGATGGCTACTTTAGATACTGTTACGGATCTTGTCCATCATGAAGAAAACTACCAACAACTCCCACTGACACAAAAGCTGAAGATTATTACTCATTTTGATGATGTAAAAGCTAGAAGCGAAAAGTCTAATCAAGTAGAGGAAGTTTTATCTCCTTCAAGTGATATTGAACAGGAAACGGAAGAAACGAACTCTTTTTCTAATGTCGATAAAATTGTAGAAGAAGCTTTGAGGGAATATCCAATCGGTTCACAAGTAAGTTATAAAGGACAAGTATTTCAGTTGGTTTCGATTGAAAATGCACAGTTAAATGACTTAGTTCGCCTAGAGTTATTCAATGATTCCAACCAGTTATTTGAAGAGAATCCTATCTTATACTTGAACACTTTGGAAGAGATTGAACAAGTATTGTCTCTCGTAGAACTTGAAAAAGAAGATTCAGAGATTGAGATTGATTCATCAAGTAAAAGTCAGGAAATAGATTTGTTTTCCTACCTGGAAGAAGAAAATGAAAATGAAAAGGATAAGGACAAGGAAACAAAACCTTTAATTTCGGGTATAAAAGAGACGGATGTCCCTGTTCAAGATTTTGTTTTTCCAGATGATTTAGAGGACTTTTATCCTAAGACAAATCGAGAAAAGATTGAAACGAATATCGCCGCAATTGAACTTGTTAAAAGATTAGAAAAAGAGGGACGACAAGCGAATCCAGAAGAACAAGAACTACTAGCCAAGTATGTCGGCTGGGGTGGTCTTGCCAATGAATTTTTCGATGAACTCAATCCAAAGTATGAAACAGAACGTTTAACTCTTAAGAGTTTAGTAAGTAAATCAGAATACTCCACTATGAAACAAAGTTCTCTCACAGCCTATTATACAGACCCAATGATTATTCGCCAGATTTGGCAAAAGTTACTGGATGATGGTTTTGAGGGAGGGAGGATATTAGATCCTTCTATGGGGACTGGGAACTTCTTTGCGGCTATGCCTAGAAGTATACGAGAGAAATCAGAACTCTATGGGGTTGAATTAGACAGTGTGACAGGCGCAATTGCAAAAAAACTCCACCCCAATACCCATATTGAAGTGCGAGGATTTGAAGAAGTTCCCTATCAAAATAATAGTTTTGATTTAGTCTTAACGAATGTTCCATTTGGAAATTTTCGGATTGCAGATAAAAACTATGATAAACCTTATATGATTCATGATTACTTTGTCAAACACTCACTTGATTTAGTAAGAGATGGAGGACAAGTGTCGATTATCTCATCTATCGGGACAATGGATAAGCGGACAGATAATGTCTTACAAGAGATTAAATCCAGCACTCATTTTTTAGGAGGAGTTCGGTTGCCGGATACGGCTTTTAAAACGATTGCAGGTACTCGAGTGACCACAGACCTCCTCTTCTTTCAAAAGGATCAAGCAAAGAATCTTCATGAGGAGGAGCTTGTCTTTAGTGGCTCTATTCCCTTTGAGGAGGATAAGCGTGTCTGGATCAATCCTTATTTTGATGGGAAATACAATACACAAGTTTTGGGTGAATATGAGGTACGTAATTTTAATGGAGGAACTCTCAATGTTAAGGGGGTATCAGAAACATTAGCTACTGACATAATGAAAGCATTCGAGAATGTGGAAGCACCTAAACCAATTGACAATTCTTTGAAAGCACCTGTTTTTATCCAAGAAGAAGTGGATAATTCTATCCCAAGTCGTATACGTGAGGACTTAGCGCTCTATTCTTTTGGATATGAGGGAAATCAAATTTATTACCGAGATACGCATGGCATTCGGAAAAGTTCAAAAGTAGACGAAATTAGTTATTATGTAGACGAGAAGGGAGAGTTTAAAGCTTGGGACAGTTCTTTGTCTGAACATAAAATAGATCGGTTCATGCAACTTCATTTGACAGATGAGGAAGCACTAGATGTATACAAGTCAGAAGAAGCGAGTAAAAGAGGGAAATATAAGGGCTTGTTCAAAAAAACTGTCTTTTATGAAAGTCCCTTATCGGATAAGGATACTAGTCGCATTAAGGGCATGGTTGATTTGAGAGAGACCTATCAATCCTTAATTGAAATTCAACGCCATCAAGATTATAGTCGGACAGATTTTCAGGTATTACTTAGTAAACTCAATCGTGACTATGACCGTTTTGTAAGTCAATTTGGATACTTGAATGCCTCCGTTAACCGGAACTTATTTGATAGTGACGATAAGTATTCCTTACTAGCTAGTTTAGAAGATGAATACATTGATTCTAAAGATCAGAAAGTAAAATATAAAAAATCTTTAGCTTTTGAGAAAGCATTGGTTAGACCAGAGAGAGTGATTGCAAGAGTTTCAACGGCTTTAGATGCCTTAAACTCCAGTTTATCGGATGGTAGAGGGGTTGATTTAGACTATATGGTATCCATTTATCCCGAACATAGCCAAGCTGCTATTTTAGATGAGTTAGGTGACCAGATTTTAATGGATCCAGAAAGCTATTTAAGAGGGGAAAGAAAATATCTTTCTAAGAACCAGTTTTTGTCAGGAGATATTCTCAACAAGATAGAAGTAGTTCAACTATTAGTGGAGGAAAACAATCAAGAATGTGACTGGAACCATGCTTTCGATTTGTTAGAATCTGTTCGCCCTCCAAGGATTCATCTGGCAGATATTGAGTTTAAAATAGGGTCACGTTGGATTCCTCAATCCGTCTATGGTAAATTTGCCTTTGAATGTTTTACCAATCGTGAATTTGAATTGTCTTCGCCTGATGTTGAACAAGTCATTGAAGTGAATCCTGTCGATGGCCAGGTTCATTTAAAGACATCATTTGCTTATCGCTATCCAAGTGCCAAAGACAGTAGTCTTGGAGTTAGTGGGTCACGTTATGATACAGGAAGAAAGATTTTTGAGAATTTACTTAATTCGAACCAACCGACGATTACCATGACTGTTACGGAAGGAGAAAAGAAAAAGACCATCACAGATTTGGAAAAAACCTCTGTTCTAAGAGCAAAAGAGCAGCATTTACAAGAGCTCTTTCAAGAATTTGTCTCACGGTATCCAGAAGTCCAGCAAGTCATTGAGGAAAGCTATAATCGTCTTTATAATCGAACGGTTAGTCGAGAGTATGACGGTAGCCATCTAGTCATTGATGGCTTGGCACAAAACATCAGTCTTCGTCCTCACCAAGAGAATGCCATTCAAAGAATCGTAGAAGAAAAAAGAGCCTTATTAGCTCATGAGGTAGGTTCAGGAAAGACCTTGACCATGCTTGGTGCTGGGTTTAAATTAAAGGAGTTGGGGATGGTTCATAAGCCCTTGTATGTAGTACCTTCTAGTTTGTCTGCTCAATTTGGCCAAGAAATCATGAAATTTTTCCCTACTAAAAAGGTCTTTGTGACCACTAAGAAAGATTTTGTGAAGGCGAGAAGAAAACAATTTGTGTCACGTATTATTACAGGAGATTACGATGCCATTGTCATTGGGGATTCTCAATTTGAAAAAATACCTGTCAGTAAGGAAAGACAGATGAATTATATCGAGGATAAACTCAATGAACTACGAGAGATTAAAACACATTCTGAAAATAAGTATACCGTTAAAGAAGCGGAACAATCAATAAGTGGTCTAGAGAAACAATTGGAAGAACTCCAACGCTTTAATCGTGATAGTTTTATTGATTTTGAGAACTTAGGAATTGATTTTCTCTTTGTGGATGAAGCACATCACTTTAAAAATATTCGTCCAATTACTGGACTTGGGAATGTAGCAGGTATTACCAATACAACTTCTAAGAAGAATGTAGATATGGAAATGAAGGTTCGACAGATTCAGGAAGAACATGATTTTAAAAACATTGTCTTTGCGACAGGAACACCTGTTTCCAATTCTATTAGTGAGTTGTATACTATGATGAACTACATTCAACCAGACATCTTAAAACGCTATCAAGTTGATTATTTTGACTCTTGGGTAGGTGCTTTTGGAGAAATTCAAAACTCTATGGAATTAGCTCCTACAGGGGATAAGTATCAGCCTAAGAAACGATTTAAAAAGTTCGTCAATCTACCTGAGTTGATGAAAATCTATAAAGAAACAGCCGACATTCAAACACAAGATATGTTGGATTTACCTGTTCCAGAAGCTCATATTATCCCTATTGAGAGTGAGTTAACTGAAAACCAGAAACTCTATTTAGAAGAATTGGTTATGAGGTCAGATATGGTCAAATGTGGAACAGTTGATCCGAGCCAGGATAATATGTTAAAGATTACGGGTGAGGCACGGAAACTAGCTATTGATATGCGTTTATTGGACTCTAGCTATAGTCTAGCAGACAATCATAAACTGCTTCAGGTAGTGGATAATGTTGAGAGAATTTATCGTGAAGGAATGGAACATAAGGCTACTCAGATGATTTTTTCAGATATTGGCACACCTAAGAAAAAGGATAATGGCTTTGATGTTTATTCTGAGATTAAGGCTTTATTAGTTGATAGAGGAATCCCTAGTAAGGAAATTGCCTTTGTACATGATGCCAATAGTGATGAAAAGAAGAATAGTTTGTCTCGAAAGGTCAATGCAGGAGAGGTGCGGATTCTCCTTGCCTCAACTGAAAAAGGAGGAACAGGTTTAAATGTTCAGAGCAAGATGAAAGCAGTTCATCACTTGGATGTTCCGTGGAGACCAAGTGACATTCAGCAACGCAATGGACGTATTATCCGACAGGGAAATGAAAACAAGGAAGTGGATATTTACCACTATATTACCAAAGGTTCGTTTGATAATTATCTATGGGCAACTCAGGAGAACAAACTCCGTTATATTAAGCAGATTATGACTTCTAAGGAGCCCATTCGTGCTGCAGAAGATATTGATGAGCAGACCATGACAGCTTCTGATTTTAAGGCATTAGCAACAGGTAATCCTTATCTCAAATATAAGATGGAACTAGAGAATGATCTGACCCTATTAGAAAATCAAAGACGCGCCTTTCAACGCAGCAAGGATCACTATCGTCATACAATCTCTTACTGTGAAGAAAATATGCCCATTCTTGAGAAACGATTAAGCAAGTATGAAGGCGACATTCAACAGTCTGAAATGTCGAAAGACCAGGCATTTTCTATGACGGTAGGTAAGCAAGCTTTTGATCAACGAGCTGAAGCAGGTGAATCCCTACACCGTATTATCCGTCATAATCAAGCTGACAGCAAAGAATTTCGTACCCTAGCAAACTATCGAGGATTTGACATTAAAATGCTTAGTCTTCCAACAAATCAACCTCTTCCTGAAACCTTCTCTGTTAAGATTGTAGGAGAAAATCAGTATTCTGTCAGTTTAGATTTGTATTCTCCTTTGGGGACAATTCAAAGACTTCAGCATACGATTGATCACATTAAAGATGACCAAGTGAAAACTCAGAACTTATTGGATGAATTAAAGGATAAATGGACTACTGCTAAAGTAGAAATTGAGAAAAATTTTCCAAAGGAAGAGGAGTATCAAACTAAAAAGGCCGAATACGATGTACTCGCGCCATTGATTGAAACAGAAACGGATTTAGATATTATTGATCAGGCCTTAAGACAATTCCACGAAAAAGGAAAAGAAAGGCAAGAACAACTTTCTTTTGAATTAGATTAAAAAACAGATATAAATAGCGGACAAGAAAAGAAAAGCGCGGTAAAATAAAGATAGAAAGAAACGAGGTAACGATTATGATGGAAGATACCTATTATCAATTAGAAGAGGCTTTGGTACAGGGATTTCAAACACCTGAAGAATACCATGCCTACAAGGAACTAAAGGAACATTATGAGGAAGTGACAGGCGATTACAGCTTTTCAAAACGAGAACTCACTAGTCAATTGGAAATCGCTCTTCAGAATCATCGAGGTGTGGACTTTGAAGAACATGAAAAAGAGGACTATCTGGAATTGGTTCAAAAACTAGAAGAGTTTGATTCCTATCTTGCCACCCATTATCGTCAATTGATTGACTAGAAAGGAGAAAGTCATGAATGATTTACTCCTTATCCCAGTAATTTTTTTAGCAGTAGGAGGAATTCTCATTCTTTTATGGAGACTCTTTCTTATTGCCAGTGGACTTTTCTTGATTGGTTTTGTTAGTTTTCTTATTTTCGTAGAAGTCTATGGAATTTACCTGTTCTTTACTGAGCCTAGTTTATATTTTGATGATATCAGACAACATGGTTTAACTAGTTTTACGGCTGTGTACCTTTTCATCAATCTGATGTTGGTTCTAGGATTCAGTTGGCGCTTCATTAACTCCATAAATAAGAAAAAAATGTGAACTTTTTAGATAGTCAAAAGACTTTATCTGAATCTAAATTCGGATAAGGTTTTTTATTTGCCTTGATTCTTTCATATACATCATAGCTAAATTGGAGTAATAATTTATGAAAATCATTATCCTCACTATTATTACTTGTATTAATGGCTTGTTTATGTCGTTCAATATGAGAAAGAGCTCTTCTCAAATTTTCTTCTTTTAAATTTTTCATAATTACATTATAAGCTGAAGACAGATAGTTTTGATATTTTTCTCTAAACTGTACGATTTTGCGCCTGAAATGTAGGAATCATCTTTTATTATGGTGTGATAAAATTTACAAGTCCTTTTTGTTATTCTTGACCTAGTTTTTATAGAAAGAAGGTCTAAGATGTTAAATAAACTCAAAACTAAAGCCTTAATTAGTGTTGGAGCAGTAGCCGCAACTAGCTTTATTCTCATGATGGGATATACTGCTGGTCAACACTCGACTGCTAAACAAAGTCGTAAAGAGATTGAATTGGCTGCAGCTAAACTTGTAGAGGACAAACAAGCAGAAGATAAAGCCAGCATTTTGTCATCGGATACTGTAAAAGAATTTTTGACTCAGTACTATACGAAAGAAAAGCTCGGAGAAAATAATACACGTATTCAACCTTATATGACTGAATCGGCTTATTCTCAAGAATTGTCAAGTCAAAATGATGCCATGAACCAAGTGTATAAGGATTATATTTTGGATTATCATTTTGAAAAAGCAGATATCTTTGTCAATCAGACTACGAATCAAGCCATTGCCATGGTCTCTTATAATGTAACCTATGTATCTGATTTAAAGAATGCCAACCAATCAAAGACCAATCAGACAGAAACCAGAACGGTTAAGTTGTCTTATTCGAAACTACCAGGTAAGTTATTGGTCAATCAAGTACAGGTTTGGAAATCTGGGTTAGATGATTTGGATAAGGCTACTCCCAAAACTTTGGAAGAATCCTCATCTGTTCCATCACTGCCAAATACTACAACAAAATGATGATATTGCATGGAAATAGAAGAATGTAAGCAAATTTCAATTCTTGATGTAGCCAATCGTTTGGGGATCTCCTTTAAACAAGTTTCGAGCAGTGTCTATGAACATCCTGAACACGATTCATTCCGGATTTTTTCAACTACCAATACTTTTAAATGGTTTTCAAGAGATATTCAAGGTGATGTCATTGATTTTGTTCGACTTGTTAAGGGAATTTCCTTTAAAGAAGCTCTAGCCTTTCTTTCTGAAGAACCTTTTCAAAAAGAAGCTGTTCAAGAAAAAAGAGAGAGACAATTTTATTACCCTTTAAAGAGAATAGAAGATTCTAACTGCAGTCTGGCCAGATATTACTTAACAAAATGTAGAGGAATCTCAGAAGAAATCATAGAAAAGATGATTCAACAAGGTTTGATAGCACAAGCTAGTTGGAAAACAAATGAAACTGTTGAACCTGTTATTGTTTTTAAAAGCTTTGATCATCGTCACAAACTGCAGGCAGCAAGCTTACAAGGAATATATAAGAATCACTCTCTTCCTAGAAAGAGGTTAAAAACGATTCTAAAAGGAAGCCATGGACATGTTGGAATATCCTTTGACATTGGTAAACCAAATAGACTGGTCTTTTGTGAATCGTTTATCGACTTGATGAGCTATTACGAACTTCATCAACAAAATCTATCTGATGTTCGTTTGGTATCTATGGAAGGATTAAAAAGGTCTGTTGTTGCTTATCAAACTTTACGACTGATAGCTGAAGAAAATCAGAAGTTGGAATTTTTGGATACAGTAATACCTTCAAAGTTATTGCCTTTAATCAATACAATTCGTGATACCACCAGCTATTTTGATAATCATCCAAGTTTATTGACACTTGCGGTAGATTGTGATGGTGCAGGTAAAGATTTTTCGGATAAGTTATCTAAATCAGGATTTCCTGTTTTACTGGATTTCCCTGATAATGAATCTGGGAAAGAAAAAGTAGACTGGAATGATGTCCTTAGAGAAAAGAAATCAGATTTACAATTGATGATCGAGAATGCAAAAGAGACATTGAGGAATCAACCAGTAAGACAAACCTCTCAATGTTTAGAATTGTGATAACAAAATCAAGATGTTTTAGCTAATATTAGAATGAAGGAGGATCGTATATGACCATTATTGAACGCTTAGAAGAAAAGGTCACTAGGCAAGAAAGTAAGGTAGCAAGAGAGACAGAAAAACTCGCTGCTTACAAAGAGCAACTGGAGACAGCGATGTTTGCGACGTTCAAAAGGCGTCAAAGCATTAGTCACATTAGTTTTGAAGAAGCTCTTGACCATGCCTTTGGTAAAGAAAGACAATTCGATGATTCTGAATTTAGAAAGGATGAAATGAGTGAATGACAAAAGATTGGAATTTTAATCAACCATTAGAAAGTAAATCAGAAAATCAAGAAGATCCAGATAAAATTGCGGCCTTATTTGGAAATCATAAAGGAGGTAATGATGTAAATTATGAAGCAGCTTTTCAAAAGCGAAAACAAGCACCTGTGACGGAATCAAATTCTAGTTCTAAACCCAAAGTTACAGAGGTTAGAACAGGAAAAGAAACAGATATCACTACAAGTTATCAGCAACATCTTAAAAGGCTGATTGCGGATAACAATAGCGATATTCAAAGTAGTCAAAAGAAAATTGAAAAGCTACATACGTTGATCGACACAAAGAATCAAGACAATAAGAAATTGCAGTCCATTTATGATGCGATTTCCGAATTACACTAAGCAGTCTTAAAAGGCTGCTTTTTTTGAGAGGTTATAGATGTTTACAAAATTTTTTAAGAAAAACCAAGACAATAGTGATGTATTTAAGAAGCTAATTCATAGACTATCTGATATGTCTGTCCAAGATCTTGAAAAAATAGATCGACTGCTAGATATCATTTTCACTCCAGATCAAGAATCAGAACAACTAAAAACAGAAGCAACTTATAGAGAAGAAACTTTGGACGACACATTAAAGGAAGCTAAGAACCAACTTCATAAGGAACAATTGGAGAAGAATTTAGAGAGATTTAGAAAAGATGGAAGGAAGTGAATCGTTTTATAAAATTTTCTCTGATAAGGGTATAAGGATAGAGCAACTGGAGTTGGTCGAAAGACTGGAATTATCTGATAGCGACAAGTGTACTAATACCAATTACAACTAGTAGAGGGAGAAGATGGAAAAAATGATAAAAATCGTACTGATTTTAATAGCTGTTGGATCTATTTGTTTCTTTCTTTACCATTTTACGAAAATAGAACTATTTGTGACAGACTTTCAGAGGAATAGCCGGGTTACTTTCACTATTTTCTTTGTGGGAGTGAATGGTTGTCTTATTTTTAATTTTATCATACACCTGGTTATATGTTTTAAACGCAATTTAGTATAAGACATGCTATATTGATACTAGTATGGACAGGGGCTTATCCTTAAGAGGTGCATTAATTATCTTAAGCGGTTTGTAAATCTATAAAAAAGACATTTCATGATGTAATTCATACCTTTTGATATTTTTAATTATAATCTTTTATGGTCGTGATATACTAAAGATGTCAAGTTGCAACAGACAAATAAAAGATATGAGGAGGTATTCATCATGAATACACAAACAATTTCACAATTTGAACCTTTGGATACTGAGTTACTTGCCACTGTTGAAGGTGGAAAGAATGAGTGGGCATGTATTTTGTCAGTTGCTGCACTAGGAACTGCGGGAACTATTTATGGCTCTCCTTTAGCTGGTGCTGCTATGGCTGGAATGGCAGCAAGAGTATATTGTTAGTTTAGGAGAAACTTATGAAAAACTATATAAATTTGTCAGAAGAAGAACTTTCTGTTGTTGAAGGTGGAGCCTCAGCTAAGTGTATCTTGGGGACAGCTGCTACATTTTATTTAGCTTCGGGACTGAATCCTGCTGCACTAATTGCTACTGGTATAATTGCTGCAGCAAGTTTTTGCTAGAGATATGAAAAAGATGTTTCCGTTCAATTTTTTGATTTTAGTAAACGGAGTATCTCTAATATATCATTCAGTTAATTTGTTAGAGTTTGGTATTTTTTCAATTTGTTTATTGACTATAGTGATGAATTATGTCTCACGAAAGAAATAGATTGTAGGCCATTCCATTTGAACACTAGCTTTAGCTGGTGTTTTTTATTATGTGACTTTCAGTTCGTCTCGCTCTGTTAGGTGTGAGACAAATAAACCACCTGCTATGCGGGTGTGCGTCGAAGGTTATACCAAAAAAACTCCGAACGCGATACAATAAAGGTGTTCAAGCCAATTGTAAAGCGAAAGGAGAAAAATATGGCACAAAAGGCTCATAGTTTATCGCACACAAAGTGGCACTGTAAGTATCACATTGTGTTCACCCCTAAGTATAAACGAAAAATCATCTATAATCAATATCGAAGTAGTTTAGACGAAATATTTCATCGCTTGTGTAGTTATAAAGGAGTTGAAATTATCGATGGTCACTTAATGCTAGAACATGTACATATGTTAGCAAGTATTCCACCTAGGATAAGTGTTTCGAGTTTCATGGGTTATTTAAAAGGTTGTAACAGTTGGTCCAATCACAGCTAGAATAGTGGCAGCACAGATTTCATTCACACTGGGAATAAAATCTGTAACTGGCAGTTGATATGCTTGGTTTATCACAAATGAAGCGGAGATGAATACATAATTGATAAAACCATTCTTCCTATTGGTAGACATTTAGTGGTCATATTTGTGTTGACAATAGGGTTTAGTAGTATTAAATTTACGAAAAGAAGTATAAATCATAAGGCTGAATAGTTGGTTAAAAGTGGTCTTTTAATCAAGATGAGTTACGGCGACAAAAAAGAAGGCTAGGTATTAATAGCAAACTGTAACTAGGGTATTCACGAGGATAGCAGAACAATTTCTACAATTTCCTTTATACGAGAGACTACTATGAATAAAGAAATTTCAGAACTAAATTGTTATATGTGAGCGAGTGAACTAATTCGTAAATTCTCCGATGACAGCAGGAATATCCCCAAACATAGGTAGGTAACGAACGTCAGCATTAAAAAAATAGCATACGTTCTAATTAATCTCAATAATTCAGACTCAGAATACAGAAGACTGGTAAAATATCAGTACTCTAAAACGGGCATAACGCCTGCTATCAAACTGTAGTAAGAAATCGAAGTAAATCAAAATTCTATGATGAAATGGATGGATGATTACGAATATAAAGTTATAAGACTGAGAATTTATTCAAGACACTTAATCATTCTCATCCTTCTTCAATTCATAGAGCTCTTCCAAGTAAAAATGAATTTTTTCTTTAATATATTTTAATGATTTGTTATTAGTTATGTCTATAACACCAAACACACTAAAGTGGTTTCTATAAAGCTCATCATAATCAATCTGACTGCCTATGATGATAACTTCTGATTTTTTTGAACTAAATTGGATAGATTTTAAATAGAGTTTCATTTTTTTAGATGTTAGAGACCCTGATTTTATGATAAAATAAGTAGAAGATTTATATTTGTAGTTAATCTTATGTCCTTGTAAAATTTTTGTATTCTTTTTAAAGAAATAATATTTTAAATACAGAGATAAAATATAGCCAAATAAAGAGTAGTGTAAAATTTGAATTGTCTTCATAGCTTTCCTTTCATTTGATATTAGTTTATCAAATGAAGATAGATTAGTATTATTGAGTTACTAAAAAGTATCTATTTTATCATGAAATGTCTAAATTAAGAAAATTTCTACCATTTGAGATAGTATAGAAACCATTTGAGATTTTTATAATTTAATTTCCATCATTCTGATAAGATTAAACTGATAGAAGGAGGCTAAATATGAAAGACTACATTTTATATCAAGATAGAGCTATAGTAAAGGTACCACTCTCTAAAATTTATTATGTTACAACTCACCCAACAAAAGCTCATGCTGTTCTTTTTGTAACAGCCGAAGGGAATTTTGAAGCTTCAACCTCACTAGCTAAAATTGAAGAGGAAAGTTCAGAAGAACTTATTAGATGCCATAGAAAATTTCTTGTGAATAAACATAAAATAGCAGGATTTAATCATGAGACAAGAACGATTATGTTTATGGATGATAGAGTATCAGACATCGCTTGTTCTAGAAGACACTTTACAATATTAAAAAATCAGTGGAAAAATATATAGGAGTGAAGTAGTGAATATTTTTATACTAGAAGATAATTTTTTACAACAGACTAGAATTGAAAATATTGTCAAAAAAATTTTGGTGGATAATAAGATTGAGTATAGGCATTTTGAGGTTTATGGAAAACCTCAACAGCTTTTAGAGGACATTTCAGAGAGAGGAAATCATCAATTATTTTTACTTGATATCGAAATAAAAGATGATGACAAAAGAGGATTAGACGTTGCTAGAGAAATTAGAAAACTTGATTCTCAAGCAGTGATTGCTTTTGTAACATCACATTCTGAGTTTATGCCTGTATCTTTTGAATATTTAGTATCAGCTATTGATTTCATTGATAAAGAATTACCTGAACCATTATTTATCAAACGAATTGAAAATGTTATTTCAAGTGTTAGCGATAATCAAAGAAGAACAGTATCTGAGGACTCTTTTATATTTACAGGATCCAAAGCTCAAATTCAAGTCCCTTTTAAAGATTTATTGTATATTGAAACATCAACAATTGCTCATAAGTTGACTCTCTATTCCAAACGAGACATAGTTGAATTTTATGGACAATTGTCAGATATTCTTAAACAGGAACCACGTTTATTTCAATGTCATAGATCATTTATCGTAAATCCTTATAATATATCTTTAATTGATAAAGAAAATCGGTTAGTTCATTTTCAGAACGGGTCCTCTTGTATTGTCTCTAGATTAAAAATTCGTCCACTTATGAAAGCTATCGAAAGACTTCATGACTAAGGAGATTTAGATGATATTTTTACTAGATATTATAGGTGTTTTTCTATTATTATGTATCCATTCTAAGGTTGTAGATGAGAGATTAAACCTAAAAAAAGTAGTAGTATCCATTATTCTGTACTATCTTTCAACATTACTATTTATTGTTGTATTTGAATCAACTGCATTTTATTCTTTTGGGTCATTATTAATATATCCTACCTTTTTTATCCTATATACTTTGTCTATTGGTAAATTAAGAAATAAGGTCTCTTTATTACTTTTTTACTCATTATTTCCACTTGGATTTTGGGATGTCATCAAAAATTTTTTAGGTTTCTTTGTAATTTATAACATTCCAATATTGAATAGACTATATGAAACTAATCTAGGAATAATGATTTTCTCTTTATTAGCTGAAATTATTGTGTTTTTTCTTATTAGTCTCTTTCAATATAATTTTAGTCATTTAAAAATAAAGAACTTGGATAGAAAAACAAAATTTATCTTAATTACTGCGGATATTTTAATGCTTACTTATTTTATCTTACCGCCTTATATGAACTACATTGATAAAATAAGCCAGGATAGAATGTTAGATTATAAAGAATTATTGACAGCAGTTTACTTTTTATTGTTTATTTGTTTTATTAATCTCTTGGATAGAAAATTACTTCAAGAATTACAGGAGCAAGTTGTTTTACAAAAAGAAATTCAATTGCAAAATCTTAGCAATTATAGTCAACAAGTTGAAGGGCTGTATCAAGAAATTAGAAGCTTTAGACATGATTATGTTAATATTTTGTCAAGCTTAAAAATAGGTATAGATCAAAAAGATATTAATCTAGTTTCTCAAGTTTATGATAGTGTTTTAAAAAATTCTGGTGAAAAATTAAAAGGTAAGCGTTTTGACGTAGCACAACTAAGAAATATCAATGATTTGGCGCTAAAGAGTTTACTATTATCTAAGTTATCGGAGGCCCAAAACTTATCTGTTCCAGTTTCCCTGGAGATTAGTGAACAGTTCTCTATAAAAAATATGGAACAAATTGACTTCTTAACAATTACTTCTATCTTGTTAGATAATGCTATAGAGTCCGCAGCAGAAGGAGGAATAGCAGTTTGTTTTCTTGAGGATACAGAATGGAATAAATTAGTCATGATTGTTAAAAATTCTACTTTAGAAAGAGAGATCGAACTGAGAGATATATTCAAGCGTGACAATTCTTCAAAAGGAGTAGGACGGGGTATAGGATTGGCCAATGTTCGAAGAATCTTAAAATCTTATCCAAATGTATGTTTGAAAACTACAAGTAAAAATTATGTCTTTACACAGATTTTGGAAATAGAACTTTAAAAGAGCTATCATTCTTAGGATATTCTATTGAATATTTTAAGGAGGGGCTCTTTTGTTATAGCTTTATAGACATTTAAATGTGAAATAGTTCTAGTTTAAAAATTAGATTTTTAAACATATTTTCTATATAAAAAGTTTCACAATAATATTATATACTTCTATATGAAATTTATAATACGTTTTAATTTATCAGTATTATTAATTGTTTTATAGTTAACATAGGTATCTTGGTTAAACAATTTCATGGGGATCACTTCCTCATTTACTTGAACGATTTTATGTTCGGAGAACACTTGACGAAAATAAGCGTACAATGTTATCTTCATGAGCATAGTTGGATGAAAGGCAGTATAAGAGGTCTCTTCCAGTAACACTTAGTTAGGGATACTGTCTATAAAGAGGATGATCATTCTCGATTCGTGAGTTGTTGGAATATCGTAGGCAAGATTTACTTCTAAACTTAATTGATTTGTGTTATAATCTTTATACATTGTAATGGATTTATAATTGTTTTTTCTTATTTTAATTATAAATCATGATATCAAAAAAAACGAGCATTTCCGCAATTCAGAAATGCTCGTTTTTTTGATAGTTAGAAGTGGTTTTTGCCCAGCTTCACTAACTAGTTCTCACGACAGATGCTAGCTGATAAAAAACTACTACAGTTGACAAATAGTCAATTATGTTTAATGTTTTTTTGTCTATAATTAAAGGTTTGACTAGTTAAGAAATCGAGAATATCTGTGCTTGTTAAGCATAAGATTATCAAAATTCTTCCAGAGGTTTCCTCCATAAATCTTTAACAGATCTTCAGAACTTATTGTTGGAAACTTTTTTAGAGATAATTGTTTTTTGTCCATTTTTTAGAACTCCTTCGTTTATATCCTAATTATAAATAAAATATTTTGAAAATCCCAAAAGGTACCTATATGATTATAAAGTGTTATCTATAAGTTATTGAGGATTTTATCTTTATAGTAATCAAAGTAAGTTTTTTTAGCAATGATACTCGTTACTTGGCCTTGTAAACCATATTGTATGATGTTACTGTCTTTATCTGGTATTTGAGCTAGTGCAGTCACTTTAAAAAGATTTCCTTGTTCAGTTTTTGTTGCTGTTCTATCAATAGAATTTATTTTCCCAATTATTGTGGTGCTTTGATTTCCGATTTTTTCTAGTTTAAGACGTGCGACCTGATCTTCTTTAAGTAAAGGGACATACTCAGAAGTGACATAGTAAGTGATAAGTACCTCTTTAGTTTCTTGAATAATGGGGTAAATTTGGGCGATTTCACTACCGTTTGGAATTAGAGTTTTTCCATCAAATTCATTATTTAAATGAATGATTCCTGTACCTGGGGCTTTAATAGTGTTGTGTTCAAAGTTAACATTTGCTTGACCAAGTTGAGCTGTCAGCTCTGTGATTTGTGTTTCAACAGTTGTCAGCTGTTGAGATGCCGATTGTAGAAATTGGGTTCGTAGGACTTCTACTTTGGTTCCTAAACTACTATCGTAAGTCGCAACACTTCCTGTACCTGCTCGTTGAATATTAAGACTAGCGATAGAGGATTTTAGACTTGAGATACTCTGATTAATTTGAGAAAGATATTGATCAGCTAATCCTTGCTGAGATTGTTGCTGGGATTGGACTAAGTAGGAATTTAAAGTAGCTTTGTGTGGATTGCTAGCCGACAAACTCGAACTTTTATTAGTGATAGCTTGACTAAGTTCCTCATACTCTGCTATTTGTTTGTAGATATTATTGATTTGTTTCTCTATAGCAGTGGCGGTATTTCCTGCTAAAGCTAGTTGATTATTAACCTCTGCATTGGTTTTAGAGATGCCTAACTCTATATCTTGAGATTGTGTGATAAAGTTGTTAAAGGTATTAATATAACCGAACTCATCTTCTCCTGTAAAGAGGTTATTTCCTTGTGACAGACTTGCTTTGAGAGTCTCGATTGCAGTTTTTTGCCGATTTAGGGTAGCTAGCTGTGTTTCAAGAGCTTGTTTTTGGGATTTCTCCATTGTTTCAGCGTATTTGATAACGACGTCATCTTTTTTGACCGATTGGTTATTGGACAGATTATTAGTTGTTATGGTGTTATTGCTAGTTGATTGGATTGAAGCGATGACTTGAGTTGGTGTAATCTCTCCTCTCGATGTGACGGTGACTTCTTTTTGGGCAAATAGAGAGAAGATAAGCAAGAAACTTAGTAATAGGACTAATGGTACAATTAAGAGTGTCGCAAAATTATGGTAGCGGCGCTGATAAAATTCTGCACTTTTAAATAGCTTTGGGTTCATGATAAGTCTCCTTATTTGCTAAATAAATGATGATAGAAACCTTGTTTGCTCATCAATTCTTGATGAGAGCCAGTCTCTATAACTTTCCCTTGGTTAAGGACAATGACTTGGTTAGTTCGTTCAGATATACTAAGACGATGGGCAACAAAGATGATGGTCTTGTCAGTCATGGCCATCAAATTTTCAATAACCTTTTTTTCAGTTAAAACATCAAGTCCGCTAGTTGCTTCATCAAGAATAAGTACAGGAGCTTTAGTCAGTAATGCTCTAGCCAAAGCAATCCGTTGTTTTTGACCACCTGATAATCCAGCTCCATCTGATAGTTCTGTTTGGTATCCCATAGGCATTTGTTCGATGTCTTGGCGAATTTCTGCTATCTCACAGGCTTTGATAATATCTTCTTGACTAATCATTTGATTAGCTCCCAAGGTTAGGTTTTCTAAGATTGATCCACTAAAAATATAAGCTTGTTGAGGTAGGTAGTTGATGTGTTGTCGAAGAACCTTTTTATCAATCATTTTGAGATCATTGTTGTTAATAGTGATTCGTCCCTTGTAAGGTTCAAAAAAGTTGACAATCATTTTAGCCAAGGTCGTTTTCCCTGATCCGCTAATTCCCACTATACTGACCTTATCACCTTGTTTGATAGATAGATTTATGTTATTTAGGGTGTCGCGTCCAAAACCATATTTATATGAAATGTCTTCAAAACAAATATCACCAGCCAGAAACGGTGAATCAGTTAAGGTCTGAGTATTTTTGAACTCAGATTCGACTAAGTAAACTTCATTAAGACGGTTGTTGGCTACCTTTGCAGACTGAAGTTTTGTTTGGAGGTTGATGATATTTTCCAAGGGATTAGTAAAGTAAGATAAGAGTGTGTTAAACGTAATCAATTGTCCAACGGAAATTTTACCTGTCATAACTATCTGAGCACCAAACCACAAAATAACAATATTCAGTATGAGTTGAGCTCCCTGTTTAAGGCTGCTCTGTAGGATAGAATATTTACTGAGTTTGAAAGATTTGTCCAAATAATCCACGAATTCGCTATCAATCTTTTGGTATCGAATTTCTTCACTAGTTAGGGATTTGATGGTTTCTACACCATTGATATCTTCAATAATAGCAGAGCTTACCATGGAATTGCTCTGCATTACATCGTTATTCATCTTTTCAAAGGGCTTCATAAAAGCAAAAATAATGATGATGTAAATAGGAACTGATATTAGTGAGAGAAGGAAGAGGTTGGTGTTTTGTACCAAAAGTACACTACCAATAATGAACAATATAGAGACATCAAGGAAGAGTGACAAAATCGTCGAAGCGAGAGCGTCAATGATTGAATTGGCATCTGTAAAACGAGAGATGACCTCACCGGTTCGCCGTGTCGCAAAGAAGGACATAGGAAGTTCAAAGATGTGGCGAATATAGGAGAGAATCACATCAATACTTAATCGCTGACTAAGTACGGTCAAGAGGTAATCTCGTGAGAAACTCATCATCTGTTGAAGTATATAGGTGATAATCAGTCCAATGGAGATAATGCCAAGAGTTGATTTCATCTGATTAGGAATATATTCATCTAAAATTCCTTGAAGATAGTATGAGCCACCAATATTGATAAGAGTCACCAAGAGACTAGCTAAAATGATATAAAAAATAAGTGAGCGTTGCTTGAAAATTAAGGGGAGAAAGCTCATCAAACCATTTTTTTTATCCTTATGAGGTTTATAGCTGGGAGATGGAGCCAGAAAGATAGCTACACCTGTCCATTCGGAAGCAAATCTCTCTTTGGTCATTTTTGTTACTTTGACAGTAGGATCAGGATCACCAATGATAAGATATTTTTTTATATTTTGATAGACAACGTAGTAGTGTTGTAGTTTGCCCTCTTTATTAACATGAACGATAAATGGATAAGGTAAGTCTTCCGTTTCAAAGAGGCTCATATCCGCTTGGATAGCTCTTGTTTCAAAATTCATTTCTTTGGCTGCTTTGACGATACCAAGAGCAGTCGTTCCTTCTTTATTTGTTTTAGCTAGTTCTCGCAAATGAGCTAAGGAATAGTCAGAACCATAAAACTTTGCAATAGACGCTAAAGCGGCGACTCCACAGTCCCTAGCGTCGATTTGAGGGATAAAGGTTCGTTTGTAAGATGTCATTTGTTAAATCCTTTCTTTTTATTTACAAGACTATTATGACAAAAAATAGGTAGAAAAAGTGATTAAATCTTAAATGGAGCATATAATATCTTGAGTGGTATTTTTGGGTTTGAAAATTAGTTAACACCATTTTGTTAACAGCATATTTTTAATCATAAATGGTTACAAATTATGAAAAAATACGTTTCGTGATGAAAATCGTACATTTAAAGACTTTACGGTAAAACTCTCTTTTGTTCTGCTATACTGAACTTGTCAGGGTTACAATCTGACAAAAAATATCTATTATATAGGAGGTATTCATTATGAATACAATGGTGAAACAATTTGAAGTAATGGATGAAGTAATGCTATCCAATATTGAAGGTGGAGTTTCATGCTTTGAAGGTATTGTTGGTATAGGAGGTCTTGGTGCTGTAGCAGGACCTTGGGGAGTACTTGGAGGAGTGTTAGTAGGAGTTGCAAGTTTTTGCATGTAATAATTTTTAGCTAAAACAAAATTTTAAGGAATTATAATTATGACATTTGATATTTTAGAAAAATTTGATACAGTTGATACGAGCGAACTAACTATCATTAATGGTGGTTTAGATGCTGCACGATGTATTGTTGGTACACTGGGTTCTACTATTTTGGGTGGTGCTGGTTTTGGACCTGGTGGAGCTATTGTAGGATTTCTTGGTGGAACTGGAGCTTTTTGCTACGATACAGTTAGTTGAGGCATAAATGAAGCGTTGTTTTATATTTGCAATTAGTTTTATAATGACGACTATAGTCCTAAACATTTTATTCGGATCAAATACTATTATTCATAAATTTATTGCTGTAATAGGTATTATGATGTATTACAGAGGTGTTTTTAGAGAGTATAAAAGATATTAAAATCATTTCAAATTTGTTAAATTTCATAATCTTAATTTAACTCATTTGTACAATATAATAATCAAATAGGCTGGGAAAAGTCTTTAAAATCAGAAAAACGCATATTATCAGGTATTGAATGAACAACCTTGATATTATGCGTTTTATTGTAGTGAGATTCACACTATTTTTCCTAAAAATGAGTTTTTGACTAGCCTAATTATTTGGGTACGATGAGAAGGTCAAGTATCTCATCTGAGGTGTAAGTTCTCCGTGAGAACCCGCACCCGCTACTGGTGGGCTAAATAGTTACTCGTAAGCAGGATAATCATGAGGTAGTAGGAAGAGGAAGGGATAGTAAGTCATGTATAGTAGATGAGGGATTTCAGAACTCTAAAGTTCAAATAGGTATATGTAAATCACGAGAGTAATGAGGAAAGATGTACAACTTATATATTGAGGTGAGATTCTGATGATAGCTGAAAGCATAGTTAACAACGAATCATGAGAAGTCAGTCAATCCTATAGTAGTCAGGATGATTCTATAATGGAAGAGGAGCGAAAGGGTACACAATTGAAAGTAGAATTGTCTGTTTTTATTATTTGTTTGGTAGGATGGTAGTATGAAAACATAAATGGTGGTTATTGTTCATAAAATATAGGAAATCCGAATAAAACGCTTATGTAGCCTGAGAGAGGAGGTAGTTAAGAAATCTTTTTAAAAATAAATATGATTGTGTTAATCATTATTTTGAAAGTAAATGATGTTTCTATTCTGCAGAGCGAAAAATATCATAATCAGTATTTTTACAATTAAATATATTCCAGATTAAGATAATTATAATTTTTTGATAAATGAATATTATATAGTAAAATACCATTTCGGTATAATATAGCTACCTTTTAGGATTTGCTTGAAAATTTAATTTAAAAATGTGTAAAATAAAATTATCAATAAAAAAGGAGCCACATTATGAAGAAATATTTATTACAATCATTATTAGTTAGTACTGCAGTATTAGTCACCATTAGTCCGAATCTTGTTTTAGCTGAAAGTGCTGAAACAAAATTTTCTGATACAGTGCCATCAACTTTAAATTTAGCACCAGCTGTAATAGAAACTAGTAACGAATCTTTACTTGAACAAAAATCTACCGATAGTGAAAATGTTCAGCAATCGACGAAGGAAATTACTAAGAAAGAAACTGATGACGTGAACTCAGTAACATCTGAAGAATACGCTTCAAATGTGTCTGATTTTAATAAAATTAGTATTGCTGAAGTTCGTCAGATATTCACTTCAGAAGATTCGGAACATACTTTATATTTTGGAAGAGGGTCATGTTATCATTGTCGTGAATTTTCTGGAGTATTGAAAGAGTTTAATATGCTGATTGATAAAAAGTTAGAATATTACGATATAGATGGTGCTGATTTTGATGATTCTGCTAAAGAGTTCATTTTTAAAACAATCGGTATTCCTGGAACGCCAACAATTATTTATTTTAAAAATGGTAAAACTATTTCTGGTTGGGTTGGTGGAGGAATAACTGCACAACAACTTTACGATTATCTCTATTTTGGAAAAACTGATGAGAAGCCGAAAAGAGAATTTGAAAATGATAATAAAAATATTATAAATCCAGAAAATTCAATGCAAACTATGGATATTAAAGAGGATACAGTCAAAATTAAAACAATTGCAAATCAAATCCCTAAAGATATTCCACTCTCTGACGAAAATTTACAGAAAAAGATTTTAGTTAAATCACAAGATACTTTTGGAAAGACTATTGAAAATATAGAGGATAATTCTAAAGATAGTGTAGTTGCTGTTAAAAATCAGGAGAATCCTGAACTACTTTACAGTAAATTTAATGAATATAAATCAGATTTTATAGCATCAACTAATTTTAAAAAAATAGAATCGGAAGTAAAAAATTTACCCCAAACAGGAGAAGAACAATCGATTAACTTTGTTCGTTTAGGAATCGCCTTATTTATTACTGGAATTTTTATAATAAGTAGTCATTTAAATACTAAAAATAAAGTATAAAATCATAAGAGTATAGTAATCTACTGGGAATAGATCATATTAGATATTTATGAGAAACAATGTAGATAATCTTTTTACCAAATTTTCAAAATAAAAATAAGTAAATAAATTGAGAAATTTACCTAAGTAGGAAATAAATTTCTCAATTTATTTTATTGTGGGAGGATTTTATTCGATTTTACAGTAATTAAGTTCATTTATCAATCTCTTTTTATTATATTTAAGAATATTTGAAGACAGTATTTTAGAAAACAATTATGGAGTTCTTAATACAGAATATATTATAAATGCTGATTCAAAGTGAAGTTTTATATGTTTTTTGATTTTGTTGAGCATAAAATCTATTAACTAAAGTCGAACTACAAAAATTAATTTTAGATGAACTAAACTGTAGGCTTTGGAAAGTTCTCTTATTCGATTTCAGAATGAAACGCTGATACAGGATTAAAAGAACTAAGTATTTCTTTTTGTTTTGAATGAGATACGTGAGTATAGATTTGTGTGATTGATATAGAACTGTGTCCAAGAATTTGTTGAATATATCGAATATCTACATCACTATCTAGAAGCATTGTCGCAAAGCTATGTCTAAACATATGCGGTGTAATAGTTCTAGAAAAGTTATTTTGTTCAACGATTCTCTTTATTACTAAACGTACACTTTGCTCTGACAATGGTTTAAGTGAATGTTTCCCTGGGAACAAGAAATCATTGGATTCATTTCTTGTTTTATTTATATATGTTTCTAATAAATTGAATGTTTTTTGATCTCCTAAAAATAGGATACGTTCTTTCTTACCCTTTCCTATAATATGGAGTGTCTTATTGGACAGATTAATGTCTTTGAGATGAATGTGGCAAAGTTCAGAAATTCTGATGCCTGTTGAAAGTAAAAGTGAAATAATTAGTAGATTTCTTTCAGCGTGTTGTTTTTGATAGTCAGTTTTAGATACAATTACTTTCCGTTCTAAATATATAAAAATGCTTTTCAGAATGTCATACGGAATCGTTTTAGGCAATACTTTTTCAGTTCTAAATTGAAAGCGCAATTGATTGAAGGGATTCTCTTCAATTATGTTCTGGTATTTTAGATAGTTATAAAACACCTTCATACAAGCAATTTTTCTTCTTAATGTATTCGTTTTTATGTTAGATCGTGTCAACTGTTCTATATAGGATTCGACATTATCATAGTCTGAGTTATAAAATTGCATAAGATCATTCTTATAAGCGCGAATCGTGTGCGAACTCAAACGCTTATGAGTTTTGCAATAATCTAAGTAAGTAGAAATAAGTTTATAATCCATAAAAATCTCCTTTATCAATAATCATGCTATTATAAACCTATTTAGGTGCTTTGTATAGCGATAATAAATTGTTATCGGTAGGAGAGGTAAAAAAATGACTAGTTGTTTTGTTGTAATGGGATTTAACACAAAAAAAATTCCAAATACAAATATTGAGGTTGATTTAAATGCTGTATACTCAAATATTATTAAACCTGTTATTTTAAATAAAGAGTTAACTTCAATTCATGGAGAGAATAGATTTAGAGCTGATGAGGTATATACAACTCAAAATATTACAAAAACATTTATTGAAGGTATATTCAAAGCTGATATTGTTATTGCTGACATTACTACGTTAAATCAAAATGCAATTTATGAATTAGGACTGCGCCATGCAATGAGACCTAAATCTACAATTATCCTATGTGATAATCATACTGCTAAAATTAATTTTTTTGATATTTCTCACCTACCTCAAATTAGATATGATTCTGACAAAGTGAATGAACTTGATGAAGTTGTTCGAGTGAAAGATATACTCACAGAGTACATTACTTCTGCAATAAATAGTGACGAAAGATTTATAGATAGTCCGGTATTTGAAAATAACTTATATACAATTGTCGAAAGAAATAATTCTATGGAGGAAAGTAATAATATTTCTATAGAAACATCTCAAAATTCCTTTATGGACCTAGCAAGAATAGCAAAAAAATTTAAAGATGCCGAAGAGTATGTAACAGCAGAAAATTTATATAAAGAACTTTTAGAAAAAGGGTATGTCGATGATGAAATTTTAGCGGGCTACTTGTTATCAGCATATAAAAAAGATGAAAAATCCTTAGATAATTTGAGAGAAGCACAGAGAAAAATTAATACTTATCTTGATATAAACAACACTACTTACCATAAAATTTTAGGGATATATGGTGCGATATTTTTACGAATATTTTATATTACAAATGATAAAAGAGATTTATTGTCAGCTATAAATTACTATAGATTGGGTATGAATTTTGAAGATAACAATATATACTGTGCTAGAAATTATTGTGCTACGCTGTTAAAAATTGTAAGTGTTGAAACAGATACCGAAGTTTTAAAAGAACACTACTATACTGCAAAGTATACAGCAAAAATTATATTAGGTTCATTAGAAAATTTGATTAGAAAATCTAGTATGTATGATGATATCTGGTTACAATCTAACCGAGAAGAGCTTCTATATATTTCCGGAATTATTGAAACATTATCGGACAAAGTTTATGGCGAAACCAAGAGACAAAGTAATACTATAAATGAGGGAAGAAAGCTCTTAAGGGAAGATTTAGAAAGAATTAAGTTAAAGCTTATGGACTAACTATTTATAACCTAATTCTCCCCCTTTGATGAATTCATATTTTTCTATAACCATTTGTTTCCATTTATCAAAACTTTTTCTAAACTCAGAGGATTCTACAAATTGAAGAATTTTTTCCTTTGAGTCTAAGGTAAATTCAGGTGATGTAATTGAGTATTCACCCTGATGTAAAATACCTTCTCTTGTCAATTTTTCCTGAGGAATTGTCAATATAGGCAGATCAAAAGTTAATGCTAATATTCCTTCAATCTGACAATACACACTAGTAATCCACTTATTTTCTAAGTGGATTTCTTTTGATTCGAAAAATCTAGGATTATCCTCAGCATCTTTTTTACGAATTCCTTCAGATATATATGTTTGACCAACTGCTAAAATAACCATGCCATAGCTTCTTTGTATCATCTCACGTAGTGATACCATAACTTCATATGGAGTATATTCTGCAGCTTGTAATGTAATACATTCGAAATTATGTCTTTTTAATAACGATACAATTTCATTGATAAAAAAATCTTGGTTTTCAGTAAACGGATTAGGTCTACTCAAAAAAATTTTTATTTTATCACTATTTCCCATAAATTTCTCCTACCGATAACAATTTATTATCACTAGTATACCATAAATTTATTTTTAGTTGTTTGATTTGTATAAGGTGGGACAGGAACGGTTGTGTGAATTAGTTTCAGGTAATGGAGATAAGAAATGAAGTTAACAAAAGTAATTATTAATAATTTTAAATCATTCGGTGAAAGTCAAATTATTGAATTAAATAATAGAGTACCGCAATTATATTGCGGAACCCTTGTTTAATGAGGTTTAAGACAATATAAAGGCGATAATAATTGGGAGAAAAATTGTGTTCCCCACCGAAACCCCACTAGGAATTATCTTGGTGGGGTTTTTATATTGCTCTTTGTTAGAAATTTGTGTAGCTCTTGTTAAAAACACACCAAAAATGGTGCGTTTTATTTTTCTAAATGTTATAATGGTGTTATCAAATTCAAGGAGTTTCCCATGATTGGAAAAAACATAAAATCCTTACGCAAAACACATGACTTAACACAACCCGAATTTGCCCGAATTATAGGAATTTCTCGGAACAGCTTAAGTCGGTATGAAAATGGAACTAGTTCAGTCTCTACGGAACTAATAGATATCATCTGTCAGAAGTTTAATGTATCTTATGTCGATATTGTAGGAGAAGATAAAATGCTCAATCCTGTTGAAGATTATGAATTGACTTTAAAAATTGAAATTGTCAAAGAAAGAGGTGCTAATCTATTATCTCGACTCTATCGTTATCAAGATAGTCAGGGGATTAGCATCAATGATGAATCTAATCCTTGGATTTTAATGAGTGATGATCTATCTAATTTGATTCATACGAATATCTATTTAGTAGAAACTTTTGATGAAATAGAGAGATATAGCGGCTATTTGGATGGAATTGAACGTATGTTAGAGATATCTGAAAAACGGATGGTAGCCTAATGGGAATCCAAGATTATACCGATAGTCAATTTAAACAGGCTTTAGCAAGGAACCTTCGCTCACTGACAAGAGGAAAAAAGTCCAGTAAGCAACCTATAGCGATTTTGCTTGGAGGGCAAAGTGGTGCTGGTAAGACTACAATTCATCGTATTAAACAGAAAGAATTTCAAGGAAATATTGTTATCATAGATGGCGATAGTTTTCGTTCTCAGCATCCACGCTATTTAGAACTGCAGCAAGAATATGGCAAAGACAGTGTAGAATACACCAAAGATTTTGCAGGTAAAATGGTAGAGTCTTTAGTAACAGAATTGAGTCATTTGGGATACAATCTTTTGATCGAGGGAACTTTACAAACAATTGATGTTTCGAAGAAAACGGCACAACTCTTGAAAAATAAGGGATATGAAGTACAATTAGCCATAATCGCAACAAAGCCCGAATTGTCCTATCTAAGCACCCTTATCCGATACGAAGAACTGTACGCTATCAATCCAAATCAAGCACGCGCAACTCCAAAAGAACATCATGATTTTATTGTAAATCATATAGTTGATAATACACGACAATTGGAAGAACTAGCTATCTTTGAAAGAATTCAAATTTACCAACGAGATAGAAGTTGTGTACATGATTCAGGAGAAGATAAAATTTCAGCAGCAGATATTCTTCAAGAGTTACTGTTTGGGGAGTGGAGTCAGGTAGAGAAAGAGATGTTGAAGGTGGGGGAAAAGAGACTTAATGAATTACTTGAAAAATAAACAATTGATATTTTTAGGAGAGTAGAAGTGAGAGGGTTTAATAACAAGATAAAGTCTGTTTATCAAGAACTAACAAATTCCAAAGAGAAATTCGGTAGCTTTCACAAGACTTTAATTCATTTGCATACACCTGCTTCTTATGATTACAAGCTATTTTCTAATTGGACTACAACGAAATATAAAAAAATTACTGAAGATGAACTATATGATATATTTTTTGAAAATAAGAAAAATAAAGTTGATAAGACAATTTTTCTTAGTAATTTTGACAAGGTTGTTTTTTCTAGTTCAAAAGAATATATTAGTTTTCTTATGTTAGCAGAGGCAATCATAAAAAATGGAATAGAAATAGTTGTAGTAACTGATCATAATACTACCAAAGGTATTAAAAAGTTGCAAATGGCAGTCTCAATCATAATGCAAACTTATCCGAATTATGATATACATCCTCATATTTTACATGGAGTAGAAATTAGTGCAGCCGATAAATTGCATATTGTATGTATATATGATTATGAACAAGAGTCATGGGTTAATCAATGGTTAAGTGAAAATATTATAAGTGAGAAAGATGGAAGTTATCAACATTCACTGACTATCATGAAAGATTTCAATAATCAAAAAATAGTTAATTATATTGCTCATTTCAATAGTTATAACATTTTGAAAAAAGGTTCTCACTTATCAGGTGCGTATAAACGAAAAATTTTTTCTAAAGAAAACACACGATTTATTGGTGTTAAAAATATAAATTCTGTTGAAGGTTCTAGAAAAAAACTATTAACAGATTTTAATTGTGAGCCCAATTTTCTATTAGATAATGATTCTCACGAAATTGATTCACTCGGGAAGAACAACCTGTGGTTGAAAGGTGGAAAAATTTCTTTCAAGATGTTTCAAGAAGCATTGTTTGACTATAATGTATCAGTTAGTTTATGTGAGCCAAGTTTTAAACAAAAGTCTTATATAAAAGGATTATATATAGAAAATCGTGGAGAAAATAGAAGTTTTCTTGCAGGTGATAAGTTAAAAAAAGATAAAGACTTCTTTTTAACATTTTCACCATCTATGAATTGTTTAATTGGAGGGAGAGGTACAGGGAAAAGTACGTTAATTGATATGTTACAATTTGTACTTTCTCAAGATTGTGATAAGCAAAGCAAATTGGAATTTCTATGTAACCATGCAAATGCTTTTGTACTCTATGTTTTAGAAGAAACTGAATATATTATTGAAGTTAGTTTGCCAGATGTCAAACAAGAAAATAAGGATAATATTTTACAATATTATGGGCAAAATCGAGAGAATAGGTTTGGCTATTCTTATATATTTAATTCTGACTCTATTAAAGAATGGACACGGTCTCAGTACACAAAAGTTTATAAAGTTGAAGGTAACCATTTTAAATTAGTTGATAAAAATAGAATTTTAGAGAAAATGTTTGATAGGAGATATTCTGTTAATGAGTTAGTTAAAACAGCTGACGGTGAAAAAATTACAGAATTTATTTCTAATTTAATGATTAAAAATAAAAAATTACCTAGACCAAACTATGGGCTAAGAACTCAGACACTCAAATCGTTTGAAGCAAAATTAGAGGAACTTGATGAATATTTAAAACAGAGGAATCAATTAATACTCGAAATTATTGAGGATTTTAATGAAACTCAGATTGGTAAGTTAAGAATTTGTTATGAGCAAATTGATAGATGGGAAGAACCGCATTTCGAAAATTATCTTTTCAAGAATAATCGTTCTTCGTTTGATAATTATAGAATTAGTATGCAAGATGTAGCAGACGTTTTATATCTTATCTATCGGGAATTAGGAATGAAAGAATTTGTTAAAGTCCTTGTAAGACAAAATATCCCTAATAAGTATTTTATGCTTTTAAAAAGTATCTCTGAAGATAATTTTGCAAAACAAGAAAATAATTGGAGAGATAAATCTGAAATTAATGAATACAACATTACGCATTTAAAAAAGAGCATCTACTCTTTAATTGAAAATAGTAGTTTATTAAATGAGTTTAAAAGAGTTTTAAAAGAGCATGTAGCTAATGAAAGGTTATTTTTGGAGTTTAATATTAACTCGAAAGAATCTTCGCAACAACTTGATATTGTCTATAAAGAAGTTGGTGTATTAAGTTTGGGACAAAAAGTTGTAGCCATGCTTGATTTTTTATTAGCATATAGTGATTATTCTAAAGACTTCAGACCATTGATTATTGATCAGCCTGAAGACAATCTAGACAATCGTTATATTTACAGGCATTTAGTTCAGCAGTTTAGAGATGTGAAAGCTCAACGTCAAATTATTTTAGCAACACATAATGCTACAATTGTAACAAATTCTATGACAGATCAAGTTGTTATTATGGAGTCAGATGGAGTTAACGGATGGATTGAATCACAGGGATATGTTAGTGAAAAATATATAAAAAATCATATCATCAATCAATTAGAGGGAGGAAAAGATTCCTTCAAGCATAAAATGTCTATATATGAGACGGCTTTATCAGAGTAGAGTCAGAAAAAGTAGGTTAGAAATTTAGCCTACTTTTTTCTTTGTCCGACAGGCATAGTGTACATCTGAGGTACAAGTCCTCTGTGGATATTTGTTGCAGATGAAACCAATAGCGACTCCTAAGCCTGAATATCGTGAGGTAGGGGGGATAGGAAGGAATTAGCGAAATCAAGACTCTACAAACAGAATCGTGACTTGAAGCCATATATAGCGGATGAGGAACTCTAAAATCCAAATAGGTGTCGTAACCTATATACGTAAATTATGAGAGTAAACTAGGAAAGATGTACGGCTTATTCCGTGAGCGTTTAGGACGTAGTACAACGAATCATGGGAGTCAGATGAACACATAGTATTGAAGAAATTTCTGTAATGGAAATGGAGAGAAGAAGTGAACAATTAAATGAATATCTCTCTAATTAAATTTGTCAATTCTAATTCCCGGTATGAAAAGACAGTGACCGGAAAATGTAAATGATGGGAGCTGATCATAAATGTAGGACGGTACTGATAGAACGAATTGTAAAATGAGAATATGAGTGAGTTTAATGCTCTAGTTTGCACACTGTATGCTGAACGGTACATGCAGTGGTGTGAGAGGGGCTAGAGATTAGTCACTACTTGATTTGTGATAACTTCTTCAAATTTCTTCTGCTATACTTTTCTCAACTTTTAAAAATCAAACTAAGAATTTTACCTGGGGGTTTGGGGGCGGAGCCACCAAGTTATCTTATCGTTGGCTGTCAAAACTGGAAGGTTTTTGTCGGTTGGCGATATGATTTTTGGGATATTGTGGACACAATATCTGAGCTCGCAAAGACCGAACAAGGAGAGACTGAGGTCTTTAGGAATCGTACTGACAATGTGAGGCAGCCTTACATTGTCAGACAAGTATAATGTTGAAAGGATGGTAAGATGGGACAAGAAATTAAGTTAATCCGTAAGCAATTTAGAATCACTAGACAAGAAGAAAAACAGATAAAAGAAATGATGAGGGAACAAAAAGTGGATAGTTTCTCAGAATTTCTTCGTCAAAATTTATTGAAAAAGAATTATCACGATAGAATTTTTGAAAGTTGGTTCTCCCTTTGGCAGTCTCAAAAGTTTGAACAGATTAGTCGAGATGTGTATGAAGTTCTGGTTGTCGCAAGAGAAAATCATCAAGTGACTCAAGAGCACGTCTCAATCTTATTGACTTGCGTTCAAGAATTGATTGCAGAAGTGAATCAAGTGCAGCCTCTCAGTCGTGAGTTCCGTGAAAAATATATTGGTTAGGAGGATGTAATGGTTTATCGCTATCGTACCAATCTCAAAAAAGTATTTCTAACTGATCCAGAATTACACCAATTGAATGAACGGATTGCTAAGAGCAATTGTCAAAATTTCTCAGCCTATGCCAGAAAAGTTTTGCTTAATCCCAATATGGCTTTTGTCACAATTAACACGGATACCTATGAACAGTTAGTGTTTGAATTGAGACGGATCGGAAATAATATTAATCAAATTGCGCGCGCTATCAATCAGAGCCATCTGATTTCTCAGGAACAATTACAAGAATTGAGTAAGGGAATTAGTGAGTTAATTACTGGAGTAGAGAAAGATTTTCAAGTTGAAGTGAATAGACTGAGGGAGTTTTATGGTAGTCACTAAACACTTTGCGACGCATGGTAAAAAATACCGTAGACGATTGATTAAATATATCCTCAATCCAGAAAAAACGGATAATCTAAAATTAGTATCTGATTTTGGCATGAGTAATTACTTAGACTTTCCTAGCCATGCAGAAATGGTAGAGATGTACAATGTCAACTTCAGCAATAATGACAAGTTGTACGAATCCAGAAACGACCGACAAGAAAAACACCAACAAACTATTCATGCTCATCACCTCATTCAATCATTTTCTCCTGAAGATAATCTGACACCTGAAGAAATTAACCGCATTGGTTATGAGACCATGATGGAATTGACAGGAGGTCGTTTTAAGTTTATCGTAGCAACTCATACAGACAAAGATCATGTTCATAATCACATCCTAATCAACGCTATTGACCGCAATTCAGATAAAAAATTGATATGGAACTATGCCTTAGAACGAAATCTCCGTATGATTTCAGACCGTATTTCTAAAGTGGCTGGGGCGAAAATTATTGAGAAGAGTTTTTCTTACCGTGACTATCAAAAATATAGGCAGTCTAGTCATAAATTTGAATTAAAACAACGTCTTTATTTTTTGATGCAGCAATCTAAATCGTTTGATGATTTTTTAGAGAAAGCAAAGCAGTTGCATGTTCAGATTGATTTTAGTCAAAAGCATAGTCGATTCATGATCACGGATCGAGCAATGACAAAACCTATTCGAGGACGCCAACTCAGCAAACGAGATCTATATGATGAAGAATTTTTTAGAATGCATTTTGCTAAGCAAGAGATTGAAAGTCGTTTAGAATTTTTGTTGAACCGTGTCAATTTTTTAGAAGATTTAATAACAAAAGCAAAAGAATTGAATCTAACCATTGATTTAAAACAAAAAAATGTAACTTTTATCCTGGAAGAAGAGAATCAAAAGATAAGTTTGGGTCATCAAAAAATAAGTGATAAGAAATTATATGATGTCAAATTTTTTCAAGATTATTTTAAAAATAAGGAAGTCATTGCTTCAGAAGGATTAGAGAATTTACAGGAACAGTACCATGCTTTCCAAGAAGAACGAGATAAGGATAAAGTATCCACTGAAGAGATTGAGGAAGCCTTTAAGACATTTAAGGAAAAACGAGATACCGTTCGTGAATTTGAAGTGGAACTTGCAGAGAACCAAATAGAGAAGCTAGTTGATGAGGGCATTTATATCAAAGTGTCTTTTGGTATTAAGCAGAGTGGTCTCATTTTCATTCCAAATTATCAATTAGATATTCTGGAAGAAGAGAATCAAACAAAATATAAAATCTTTATACGTGAGACAACCTCATACTTTGTATATAGCAAAGAACATTCGGATAAGAATCAGTATGTCAAAGGACGAACATTGATAAGACAGCTAACCAACGATAGTCGAGTAATACCATACAGAAGACCTACAGTTAAGAGTCTACAGGAAAAGATTACTGAGATTAACCTCTTCATTGAATTAACTGAAGCAGATAAGAAATACCAAGACATTAAAGACGAGTTAGTAAAAGAAATAGCAGAGATAGATATAAAACTAAATCAAATTAATGAAAAAATCGCCAACTTAAATAAGATGGCGGAAGTGCTTATCAATTTAAAGAGTGAGGATGTGAGCAGTCGAAAGCTTGCAAAATATGACTTCTCAAAATTAAATTTGCCAGAATCAATTACAGTAGAACAAGTAAGCGAAAAAATAAGAGTGTTTCAAGAGGAGCTAGATCATTATCTTTATGAGTATGAGTGCTTAATAAAAAATCTAGAAATGTTTGTAAAAGTACTGAATGGTAAGGATTTTGATAAAAAATTTAGTATAGAAATACTATTGCAATAACAAGAACTAATCCTATGGCGGTTAAAGATTAACTACCTTTATGTTATTGATTAACATATTCTGCCTTCTTCTCCACGAGTTTCTTTGTGAAAGCATAACGTGTTTGTCGTTCTACCAAGGTCAGAATAGAAGGTTCTCCTACTGTCTTTCCACCCAGAACGGAATCAATTTCCCAATCTCCAAAACGAGAACGATTATTGATCTCTTCTGGCCTTTCTTCAATTGACTTTCCTAGATGTTTCTTGGTAGAGAGGCGCTTGGTAAATTTCTTACGGATGCGAACCGCTCTTGGCAAATCAATGGCCTTAATCTATAGCAATCTTTGGTGGATATAGTTATAGAGCGTCTTGGTTGAATTAACAACTGCATCTACATGTTGGATTCTATAGGTGTGAACAAAGGTATCTATACTATCTACTCTTGGTTTCTCTCTCATTTCTTCTGTGAATTCTCTCAGAAAGTCGTCCGTTATACGATCCAGTTTCAGATAATAGCAGGCTTCTCTATCATTACGATAACGATTTTGGGTAGCATCTGCATAATAGCGTTGTTAATAAACCTTATTCCAATTTACTTTTTTCACTTGTGTTATGGAACCACGATTAATTCACGAGTAATAGTAGAGCGATTTCTCCCTAGTCTACGAGCAATCTCAGCAGGTTTGAGTCCTACGCTTAAATAAGCTTCAATTTCCCCTCGCTCAGCTTCAGATAAGTGCTTGTATGATTGCTTTGTGGTAGAATAATTAGTGGACATGTTCATCTTCCTTTATACTGTTTTTCGCAACTCTAGTATATCAGATGAACACGTCTTTTTTGTTGCACTTCATTTTACAACAGGGCTTTTAATTGTTCCACTCAATTTTATAGTTAATTTCACTATAAATGACTTGCAAAATAATTAAAATTATGATACACTACAACTGAAAAAAACTATCATATCATATTGTTCTGTGAATAAGGAGTGCAAGGAAAGTTTATTAATAGGAAGTCTTGTTAAAAATGAAAAAAATAAAACTTATTTGTTTTCCATATGCTGGTGGAGTTTCACAATTTTATGTAAATATTTTCTTTAATAATTTATCACCAAATTTGGAATTGATTCCTATAGAGTATTCTGGGCATGGTTCAAGATATACAGAAGAATTGTTCACTAGTATTGATGAATTTATAAATGATGTTATATTAGAAATTAAAAAAAATGTTCATAATTCTGATGATTATATTTTATTGGGTTATAGCATGGGAAGTAAAATAATTTATAGACTATATTATGAATTAGAAAGAATGAATTTTAAACTTCCGTATGCAATGATTTTTTGTGCAACGTCACCTCCAAATGTAATTACTGATATAATTGATATTTCAGATAAATCGATAGTTTCAATAATTGAATCCAATCCTTTTGCTAATGATATTTTTTCCAATACTGAACTATTGGAGTTATCAATAAATATTTTAAAAGCTGATATTCAGGTATTAAATTCATTAAATTTAAATTTTAAGAAATGTACAATTTCTTGTCCTATTTTTGTTTTTAATGGTAATTTAGATGTCGAGATACAGAACCAATTTTTTGAATGGTTCTCATTAACTACTTATAAAATTCATTTTATAATATTAGAGGGAGATCACTTTTTTCTCTATCAACACGCAAATTATGTTTCGGAATTAATTAATTGGTTTATTTTACAGAATGTTTTATAAGGTATATTTATTAATTGTTTTAATTAACATTATTTATTTTAGTAATGTATAGTTTTGAATTACTCTGGTTATAAATTTAGGAGTTATTTATCATGAAAGATGGAAATAAAGTATATTTTTTTGGAAAAAGAATTGATTGCGATTCAAATCTAGTTAACTATAACGAGGTATTATTTGATATTAATTCTCTAAATATTAATATTCTTGAAATTGCAAAGAGTTATCATGTAGATGTCAAAACAGTGTATTGTTATGCGTATGCAACTGTTTTAAAGTCTATTAATGATAACTCTTTATTTTATTTAGCTTATAAGAAAAAAGATCAAATTTACGGTTTAGAAATCGATTTAACTGACGAATTTAATGAAAAATGTTTAATGAAAATTGATAAACAAATAATGAATCCAAGTATAAGTCTTCAAAATGAGGATAAATTATTAATTTTAACTGATTGTATTATTTGCTTTGACTCAGAAATAGAAGATAAATTCTCACTAAATTTACAGGTGACTATGGATAATCATGAAGTAAAGTGCAGGTTATTTGGGGATAATTTATTTTTATCAAAAGACTATTTGAAGTTTATTTATTTGCATTTTAAAACTGTTATTGAAAGTTTGCTTGACAGGGATTGTATAAAACAAAATGATATTAATCTAATTTCAGAACAAGAAAGAAGTTTAATTGAAACAAAATTTAACGATACTTTTCAAGAATTCTCTCATGATTTATGTATTCACCAAGTTTTTGAAAGAAGTGTAGATAACAATCCAGAAAATTTGTTTATAATTTATCAGGATCAAAAATATACATATTCTCAAGCCAACAAAATTATAAATCGAGTTGCTAAGAGCTTAAGAAGCTTTATAAATAAAAGTGATTTAATAATGATCATTTCTGAAAGGTCTCCAGAAATGATATTTAGCGTTTTTTCAGTTTTAAAAGCAGGAGGTTGCTATGTACCTGTTGATGCAAAATTACCTTTTGAAAGAATAAAATATATAATTGAAGATTGCCATCCCAAGTATATTCTTAATACTACTACAGCAAATTTTGATAAATTTGAGATACAAACGATAGATTTTAAATCACTACTTGAAGTTGAGCATGAGAATAATGAAATTCAAAATATAAATTCTCCTGATGATCTAGCTTTAATAATATATACTTCGGGGACTACTGGTAGGCCTAAAGGTGTTCAAATTGAACATCATTCTGTTGTAAACTATTGTGAGTATAATTATAAACGATTTAATATTGGAAAGAATGATGTGGTTCTACAGTTTGCTTCATTTATGTTTAGCACTTATATATTAGAGTTGAATACTACAGCATTTAGTGGGGCTTGTATTTGTCTTATAAATGAAAATGATTTAAAAAATATACAATTTGTCGAACGATTTATTGAAAAAAATAATGTAACTTTATTATTATTGCCACCTCAGTACTGTCATCTTATCAATATTCCTTCAAAGGTCCGTATTGTTCAAACTGGTGGTATGTCTACTACCAATGATGTAGTAAATAAAATTAAACAATCATGCAGATATTTGAATGGATATGGCCTTAGTGAAGGTGGAGTCTGTACAGTTTGGGAATATCAAGGCGGAGATGTACCAAAAAAAATTCCTATAGGAAAACCAGTAGCTAATGTAAAATTGTATGTTTTTAACGGTGAGAAAGAATGTGGGATATATATGCCTGGCGAACTATGTGTAACAGGTCAATCTTTAGCGAGAGGTTATGTAGGAAATAAACAGTTAACTGATTCTAAATTTATAAATAATCCGTTTGGTGATGGTAAAATGCTTAGGACTGGTGATATCGTTCAATGGTTGCCTGACGGAAATATGGAATATCTAGGTAGATTAGATACTCAAGTTCAACTAAATGGTATTCGTGTTGAAATTGATGAAGTAGAGAATGTAATTCGAACAATAACAGATATTGATAACGCAGTTGTAGTACCTCATAAGTCTAATAATAACATATATTTAATTGCATACTATCTTTCTAAAAAAAATTTAAGCAATGAATATATAAGGAAAGAGATTGAAAAAATTTTACCTCAATACATGATTCCTTCTAAATTTTTCCAAATAGAAGAAATTCCTTTAACAGATAACGGTAAAATTGATGTAAAAAGATTACCACAAATTGAATATGATATTAATGAATATTTTAGTTCTGATATTAAAGGTAGAATTTTACGACTAATATATAAGTTAACTAACAAACGAATTGAAACTTCAATAAATTTTTTACAATTCGGTATGAATTCGCTTGATATGATTCGTTTAGTAAATGAAATTGAAAAAGAATTTTCAATTTCATTATCAATAGATGAAATTTATAAGAATCCTTGTGTTGAAAAAATTAGAAAAATAATTGAAAATAAATTAAACACTGGATCAAAAGTTAAAACAATAAAGCATTTAGAAGAAAAAGGGAATAAAATTGCCACCTCGACACAATTGGGAATATATCTCGAGTGCAAAAAGAATGAACTCGATACATCCTATAATTTGCCTTTCTTAGCTAAATATAAAGGAAAATTAAACATAGATAAACTTGAAAAATGTTTAGAGGATATGGTGGCTGAACATTCAGTTTTAAGAACAACATTTTCTTTTGAAAATAATAATTTAGTGCAAAATGTTAACGAAAATGTTGATGTAAGAGTTAATCGAAAAATTGATGATGGATTATTTAATAATGCTGATGCTTTGTACAAACTTATTAGGCCTTTTAATTTAAATTATGGACCGTTGTTAAGGTTGGAAGTTTATGAATGTAATAAATCATTAAATACGATAGACGCTCATGATGGAATGATATTTTTAGATATCCATCATATAATATTTGATGGAATATCAGTGAATTTATTTATTTTAGAATTGTTTAATCGTTACTTCGGTAAAGTAACAAAGAGAACTGGAATTGAATTTTTCGATTATTGTCGATATATTTCTACTAAGAATAAAACGGAAAATGAATTATATTTTGCTAATAGAACTAAAAACGAGATTTTTAGAGCACCATCATTAATTTCGGATTATGTAGAGAGTTATAACTTAGAAGGTGATACTTTCTATGCAACTATTCCTAATAATTTAAAAGAACAAATTAAAAATCTATGTTTTAATTTAAAAATTACAGAGTATACATATTACTGCACTGCTTTTGCATTGATGTTAAGTAAATATACATGTAATAACGATATTGGCTTTGGTATAGTATTATCTGGTAGAAATCTAAATGATATTCATAATATATTAGGGATGTTTGTGAACACTCAAATTTATAATTTTCATGTGTCGAATAATAGTGTTTATAATATATTAAACGAAAGCATGGAGCAAATTATTCAAATTCAAAAGCATCAACAAATTACAAATGAAAAAATCGAAAGTTCTCTTAAACTGAATGGTCAAGATTCATTGAAATCTTTATTAGATATTTTATTTGTATTTGAAAATATTGGAGAAGTAAATTTAGATTTTGGAGAATTGATATTAGAAAGAATTCCAATACCCAAACATCAAGTACAATCTAAATTAGCATTTATAGTTAATACAAATCGTTCAGAGAATGAGATAGAAATTGAATATAGAAGGAGTCTTTTTGATAAAGAAAGCATAAAGTGGTATTTTAAGCATTACCTTTGTATTTTGAACGAAATGCTTGATATAAATAAGAAATATCATGAAATTGAAATGTTTAATTCAGACGAGATGCAACTTGTTCTTAACAAATTTAATGAAACAGAATATAGAATTGAAAATAGAAAACGATTTGCTAATTTATTTGAAGATCAAGCTGTGAAATTTCCTGATAGGATTGCAATCTGTGATAACTTTGAAAGTTATACGTATAGCGAATTAAATTCTTATGCATCTAAAATATCTTCAATGTTAATTGCAAAAGGGATTTCACCAGGAATGAAAGTTGCTGTAATTGCCAAAAGACAGTGTTTTGCTGTTGCAGCTATGTTAGGTATCGCAAAGATTGACTGTGTATACGTACCAATTGATCACTCATATCCGTATGATAGAATAAAGTATATTTTAGATGATAGTAGAGTAGAATTAGTGCTGTCAGATTATGATGAAACCTATGATGGGCTTATGCTGATACATAAGAACGAAATCAATAATTCTATAGAAAATAGTAACTATCTCTTTACAAATGAGACTAGTGTAAATCTTCCTCTCTACATCATATATACTTCAGGTACTACCGGAAAACCAAAGGGAATAATAATTAGTAATAGTGGTTTAAATGATCTTAGAGAACATTTTATTAGAAATCAAGGAATAACTGAGACAGATAGAGTGTTACAGTTTGCTAGTTTTTCATTCGATGCTTCTATATCTGAATTTACAATGAGTATTTTGTGTGGAGCATCTCTCTATATTGTTTCAGAGGAGATAAGAAACGATCCATATTTATTAGAAAAATTCATTAAGGATTATAAAATAACTATTGGAATTTTACCGCCAATGATATTAGATATTATAAATCTTTCATCTATGAAAAGTGTAATTTCGGCTGGTGCAGAATTATCACCATTAATAGCAGAGAAACATAGAGGTATTCGAATTTCTAATGATTATGGTCCAACAGAGGTAACCGTATGTGCAACCCATTTTGAATATACTGGTAACTCTTTAACAAAACGTATCCCTATTGGAAAACCCATTGAAAATAAAAAAGTATATATACTAAATGAAGACCAAATTTGTGGAGTGTATGTTCCTGGAGAAATATGTATATCCGGAAGTGGTCTAGCGATAGAATATTTAAATAATAATGACTTAACTAAGAGAATGTTCACTAGTAATTCGATTGTGAATAGTAGATTATATCACACTGGTGACTTAGGAAGGTGGTTACCGGATGGAAATATTGAATTTTTAGGACGAATTGATGAGCAAGTTAAAGTTAATGGATATCGTGTTGAAATTAAAGAAATTGAAAATGTAATTAAGAATTTAAAGTATGTGGATAATGTGGCAGTTTGCTATAATCCAGTTGGAGAAGATATGGCATTGTGTGCATATGTAATGCTAAATAAGGACAAAGATACTGAATTTATAAAAAGCCAATGCAAAAAATTTTTACCCAAATATATGGTACCTTCTTATTGGTATATTGTAGAAAAAATACCATACACAATTAATGGGAAACTGGATATTAAATCTCTTAGAAATCTGAAGGGAAGTCATAATGAGACTAATATTGTTGAACCTTCAAATTATAATGAAGAAGTTATATGTGAAATTTTTAAAAGATTATTAAATACTGATTTTTTAGGAATTGATGATTCATTCATAAAACACGGTGGAAATTCATTACTTTTGATGAAGTTATGCAATGAAATTGATGATAAATTAAATATTCGTCTAAAAGTGAGCGATGTATTAAGTGATGATACTGTAAGAGGTTTAACTAGTAAAATTAATATTGCTAAGAATGAAGGAAAAGATTCGATTCCTAAAACAATAAAAAAATTAAAATACAAGTTATCACCAAATCAACTTGGGATTTATTATTACTGTCAAAAAGATCCAAGTAGTGTAGCATATAATATGCCTCAATTTTCAAAATTGAAAGGAAGCTTAGATGTAGACAAACTGAGAACTTCACTAAAAGAAGTTTGTAAGAAAAACTCAATTTTACGAACACGTTTTATAATCGAAGATGATCAAGTATATCAAACTATTTCAGATGATGTAAACATTGAAATGGAATATATAAAATGTGATAATACTGATTTAAAATTTGAAATTGACAATTTCATTAAGCCATTTGATTTAAGTAACTCACCATTATTAAGAGTTAAGTTAATTGAAATTAAAAATGATGAGTATATATTTGCATTTGATGTTCATCATATTATTAGTGATGGTATTAGTATGTCGAACTTATGTATGGAACTCAGTAATTACTATAATGGATTGAAAGATAACGATAGCATTGAATTCCAGTATATTGATTATTGTGAATGGTTAAATTGTCAGGATACCACTGAAGCCTTAAGATTTTGGAAGAAAACATTTAAAGATACAGTTCCAGTATTGAATTTTCCTACAGACTATCAAAGATTAAGACACTTCGATGATAATGGCGAGATTATAAGAACTAAATTAGATCCTACTATTTGTCAAAAAATAAATAGAGTTTCTAGAGAATTCAACATAACTGAATATACTATTTTTATTACTGCATTATCAATTTTATGTCAAAGATATAGTAGACAAGATGATTTCATTATTGGAACTGTCACAGCTGGTAGATCAAAAATATTTTTAGAGGGTATTATTGGAATGTTTGCTAATACTATCCCATTAAGAATCCAAATAGAACAAAATATGAAAGTTGAAGAATTTTTAAAGAATCTCCAAAAAAATATTTTTGAGGTCCTTGACTATCAGAATTTTTCATATGAAAATATTATAGAACATCTTGATTTTTCTCGTGATATAAACAGGAATCCACTATTTGATATCATGTTTGTAATGCAGAACAATGTAGAACCTAAGTTAAATTTACAGGGGATAACTTCCGAATCTATTAAAATTCATAGTAAAAAATCAAAATTTGATTTAACTTTTCAAATTGGTGTTTCAAAAAATAATTATGATTTAAGTATTGAATATAAAACAAGTTTATTCAATAAGAATACAATTGAAATTATATCTAAGTATTATACTAACATACTCGATCAACTAGTTACAAATATAAATCAAAAGATCAACGAAATTGAGTTAATAGATGAAGATGAAAAGAAAAATTTATTAAGAAAAATTAAAACTAAAATACCAAACGTTAATATTAATAGTGTAATCGCAACTTTATTTGAAGAAGTTGCAAACAAATATTCTGATAATATTGCTCTAGTTGAAGGAACTGAACAAATTACTTATAGATTATTAAATGAAAAATCCAATATACTGGCTCATGAATTAATCAATAGGGGAGCTGGTCCTGAGAAGTTTATTTGTTTATATTTTGACAAATCGATTGATATGATAATCTCAATTTTAGCTGTTATAAAAACAGGAGCAGCATATGTTCCAATTAATACAAACTATCCAAAGGTTAGAGTTGATTATATAATAGAGGATTGTAAACCAGTCATAATTTTAACAAATAAAGATATAGATTTTAATAGTAGTAGAAAAAACGTAATTAAATTTCCTGTTACCTTTAAAAACGACGATGATAGCCTAAAAGAAAATTTAGATATTGTGATAAGACCAGAAAATGCATTATATGTCATCTATACTTCAGGTACTACTGGAAATCCAAAAGGTGTTATTGTCGAAAATAGAAATTTAATAAGTCTCTTTTTCAATTCTAAACATCCATTTAAATTCAAAAGTGATGATGTTTGGACAATGTTTCACGCCTACGGATTTGATTTTTCTGTTTGGGAGATATTCGGTGCGTTATTATACGGCGGAAAACTTGTAATTGTTAAAGAGGATGTTTCTAAAGATAGCTACGAATTTCTTAAGTTGTTAATTAGTGAAAAGGTAACAGTACTCAATCAAGTACCTTCATCATTTTACAATCTAATAAGAATAACTAAAAATGAAAGCTTGTCATTACGATATGTTATTTTTGGGGGTGAGTTCTTAAATGTATCTAAACTTTACAAATGGCATGAAATGTATCCTAATGTTAAGTTGATAAATATGTATGGAATAACTGAAACAACAATTCATGTTACTTACAATGAAATATCAGATAATGAAATTAAGTATGGAATTAATCATATAGGTGAGTGCTTAGACACACTCAATTTATACATTATTAATAATGGTCACTTATGTGGCATAGGTGAACCCGGTGAACTTTGTGTTAGTGGGGAGGGTTTGACTAGAGGATACATTAACAATTCTAAATTAACATCAATGAAATTTATTGATAATCCCTTTGATAATGGGCGTTTATACTGTTCAGGTGATTTAGCTAAAAGAGACTTTGACGGAAGAATAAAATATCTTGGTAGAATTGATGAGCAAATTCAGATTCATGGATACAGAGTTGAACTCGGTGAAGTAGAATCAGCATTAAAAAAAATATTGGGAATAGATGATGCAATTGCTATCGTAAAAAGTAATAGTGATGAAAGTGATACTCAAATAATTGGTTACTATGTTTCAAATGAAGAGTTTGATTTAAACTATTTAAGAAAAGAATTATTAAAACTATTACCTTCATATATGGTACCTTCTTATATTATACGTATTAATCAGATTCCTACTACAATTAATGGTAAACTTGATAAAAAATCTTTACCATCTGTTGATAAAACAATTACATCTAAATATATTTTACCAGTGAATGAAATGGAAATAATTTTATGTAAGATTTTAGAAGAAGTACTTGAAAAAACGAGAGTCGGTATAGACGATAGTTTCTATGAACTAGGAGGAGATTCAATTTCTGCATTAAGAGTTGTATCTAAACTACGTAATCTAGGTTATGACTTAAAAATTAAAACAATTCTTGAAGAAGGGATTATATCAAAGATTGCAACTCGTATAAAGAAGAATGTAATGGTCAATTATGATCAAAATGAATTTACGGGTTTTGCCCATACTACACCAATTATTGATGAATTTAATAATTGGAAATTACCGGTAAAAAATTACTATAATCAGTCTGTATTGATAAGTATAGAGAAAGAAAAATTTGAACATTTTTTGCAAGCGCTTACTATGATTGTGAAGTATCATGATATTTTAAGAGCTGTGTATAAAAACAATAAACTTTACGTAAGACCTTTTTCCGAAAATGATTGTTTTAGATACTTTGAGTTTAATCTGGAAAGTAATAGGTTAGATAATGCTGGGATAAAAGAAGCCTGTATAAAGGTTCAAAGTCAAATAGATTTAAGTAATGGACCGCTGATCCATATTGCTGCATTTAAGGGTTTATCAAGGATTCCAGTATTGATTTGTATACATCATTTAATTATAGATGGAATTTCATGGAGAATTTTATTAGAAGATTTAGAAGAGTTAATGTATCAAATTAATTCAAAAATAGAGTTAAAATTACCATTGAAGACAGCTTCTTTTGATTTATGGAGTAAATCACTAAAAAAATATTTATTTGAATTAAAATCTAATAGTAAAGAAGAGAAATACTGGTTGGATGTATTTAATAACTCAAATGAGAATTGTTTCAGTTATGATAAAACAAAATCTTTTAAAGGATATTCTCAATTAACTTTTAGTCTTAGTCAATTAGAAACAGAGAATCTCATTAATAAAACATATTCATCTTACAATACGGATATTCAAGATATTTTAATAGCAGCTTTAGGAATAACAATTTATAAGATTAATAATTTTAACAGCGCAATTATTTATTTGGAAGGACATGGTAGGTATAACTTAGGTAAGTACAATGTTCATAACGAAAGAACTGTAGGCTGGTTTACAAATATCTATCCAGTAAAAGTGCATTGTACGTCGAATATAGAAGAGTCAATTATAGCTAACAAGGAACTATTAAGAAAGGTACCAAATCATGGAATTGGCTATGCTGCGTTTTCAAAAAATATTAATTATCAAAATATTGAGATATGTTTTAATTATTTGGGTAACATTAATGAGAAAACAAAAATTAAGCGGTTAAGTTTAGATATTGGTAGATCCATTAGCGAACAAAATTTTCTGCCAGGACGAATTAATATTAATGGAACAATTTCTGATGGTCGATTGATATTTGTATTAGACTATTTATCTGGAATTTATAATGTTAATGAAATGAGTACCTTTTTGCAACTATTTAAAACTGCTATACAAGACTGTATTTCTCACTGTTTACAAAATAAATATAATATTCGTACTATTTCTGATGTTACAACTAATGATGTAAGTTCCGAAGATCTAGAAATTATTGATGAATTAGATTTTGAATAAGGTAAAGGTAAAGTTATCATGAGAGTAAAAAATAATAATATTGAGATGATTTGTTCTCTTTCTCCACTTCAGGAAGGAATACTGTATCATTATCTAGCAGATGAAAGTAAAACTGACTATGTTGTTCAATATGTATTTAAATGTAATGGAAGTTTAAATCAGAACCTCATCAGAAAAACGCTTGAAATTTTATCAAGAAAATATGAGGTTTTAAGGTCAGCAATTTCCTATAAGAAACTGTCTAAACCTAGGCAAATTGTTCTTTCTAATCGTGAAATTGAATTTCAATATTATGATATCTCAGATGAATTTAATGAAATTCAGATTAATGATATAAACCGAGGATTTGATCTTCAGAAGGATTCACTTTTACGAGTGACATTGATAAAAGTAAACGATTATGAGTACAAGTTATTATGGACATTTCATCATATAATATTAGACGGATGGAGTGTAGGATTAATTCTTAAAGATTTTTTGATATGTTATTCAAAATTTACTGAAGGGTATGAAGTAAAGGACATTGAATTTGAGTTAAATCAAAGAAAAAATGAGGAGACTTCATTTAAAGAATATAAAAATTGGCTAGAAAAACAGAATACTGATGATCAATTAAACTTCTGGAGTGATATTTTAGAAGGTTATGATAACACAATTACGATTAGCCCAACTCAAGTTCCTAAAAAGTCTACCATAAATGTAAAAAGAAATAAAAAGAAATTAGATTTGCGTATTGTTGAAGAAGTAAAGAAAATATGTTCAAATGAGATGATTACTTTGAGTAGTCTATTAGAATGTATTTGGGGTATTACTTTACAAAAATATAATTATTGCGATGATGTAGTATTTGGAGAAGTAATTTCTGGTAGAGAAGGAAATATACATAATGTTGATAGTCTTGTAGGATTACTTATTAATACTATACCTGTACGTGTTACTACTCGTAATAATGAAGAATTTATTCAATTAGTAAAAAGACATCAAAAAACTTATATTGATAAAAGTCAGTATTCTTTATGTTCTCTAGCAGAGATTCAAAATAAAGCCAATATATCAAACAAATCGATTAGAACATTATTTGTCTTTGAAAATTATTTTATTGATTACAAAAAATTTAATGATACAGCAAATCCTTTTCAAATTGAGTTAGAAACTGCAAGAGAAGAAACAAGCTATGATTTAACTCTCAGCGCTAGTGAGCAAGATAATACAATTAATTTTGACCTATTATTTAATCCTAATAAATATACCAATGAGGATATTGAACGAATTCTCACTTATATGGAAAATATCATTTATCAAATTGTGGGAAATTATCATATAACTATTTCTGAAATTGAGTTAATATCAAATTTTGATAAAGAACTTATACTTAAAAATTTTAGTGGGGTCCAATCTACAAAAGTTAGTCAACATACTATAGTTGAATTATTTGAGAGTATTGTAAAAAATAATAAGAATACTGTAGCAATAAAATATAAAAATAAAAGTTATACTTATGACGAAATTAATTCATTGGCTAACAGTTTAGCAAATGAATTAATAAATAGAGGAATAAAAAAAAATAACTTAGTTGCTATTATTGCCAATAGAGATATTTGGACAATTATTGGAATGATTGCAATTTTAAAAGCAGGAGGAGGTTATGTTCCAATTGATCCAATGTATCCATTAGAGCGAATTAGGTATATTATTGAAGATACAAATCCTTTCGCTATATTAGGAAATACCAAGCTTCAAGCAATTGATGTACCATTTATAAACATTTCTAGTTTCAAATTTAATAAAAGCGTAAAAAATCCCATAATAAATGTTAAGGCAGATAACTTAGCATATGCAATATATTCATCCGGTACGAGTGGAACTCCCAAAGGGATCTTAATTTGTCATCGTTCTGTGGTAAGATTAGTGCATCAAAATAACTTTTTAAATCTGAATACTAGTACTGTTATTCTTCAAACGGGTTCTCTTTCATTTGATGCGTCAACTTTTGAAATTTGGGGTGCTCTATTAAATGGAGGAACTTTGGTATTATCTAGCGAAGATTCTTTAAGTAATACAAATATTTTAAAAGAACTAATTTTGGAAGAAAATGTAAATACAATGTGGATGACTTCAACTTTATTTAACCAGGTTGTATCAATAGATTATCATGTTTTTGACACTATTAAAAATTTGATTATAGGAGGTGAAAAATTATCAGAATATTTTGTTAAGTTGTTTAAAAATAAAAACCATTTTACGAGATTAATGAACGGCTATGGTCCAACTGAGAATACAACTTTTACTACTATGTATGAAATTGGCGAGACCTTTACTAAAATCCCTATTGGAAAACCTATTTCTGGAACTCAAATCTATATTTTAAACAATAATTCGGTTTGTGGAATAGGTGTGATGGGGGAACTTTGTACAACTGGCGAAGGAGTGTCAAATGGTTATATTAATCTTCCTGAATTAACTTCTGAAAAATTCATCAATAATCCGTTTGGAGATGGTAAGATGTATAGAACAGGTGACATAGCAAAATGGTTGCCGGATGGTAATATTGAGTATGTTTCAAGAATAGATGATCAAGTTAAAATAAGAGGGTTTAGAATCGAATTACAAGAAGTCGAAAGTATTATCAGAAATATCGATGGAGTTATTGATGCTGTAGCACTTGTTCGCGAAAAAAATATAGAAGAAAAAGAATTGGTGGCATACTATATATCAAAGAATATTACAGGCGAAGAAATAAAAAATATAATGCTTAGCTCTGTTCCTAATTATCTTATTCCGGATGTTTTTATTCCAGTTATAAAAATACCATTAACAATTAATGGGAAACTCGATAAGAAGAATTTGTTGAGAATTAAAGAAGATAGAGTTTCAGAAATAGAACCTCCTATCACTGAAAAAGAATCTATAATTTGCAAGTTTTTTAAAGAGATACTAAATGTAGACAATGTCGGTAGAAAAGATGACTTTATTGATTTAGGTGGCCACTCTCTTAGAATCGTAAAATTAATTAATGCAATCGAAAAAAATTTGGGGGTTAGAATTTCAATAAAAGATGTCTTCGAAAACTCTACGGTTGAACAACTTTCTCTATTTATATCCAAAACAATTGATTCGAATTTTAGTTTGAAAAAAGCGAATCAAAAAGACTATTATAGTGCAACACCACAACAAAAAAATTTATATTATCTTTGTAAAAAGAACCCTGAAAGTACATTATATAACATACCAAATTTATTCCTTTTGCGTGGAAGCGTAGATGAGGCTAAGATTAAAGAAATATTTTTGAAAGTTGTAGATAATAATGAGATATTACGAACAGATTTTTTAGAATTGAATGGTTGTTTATTTCAAAGAATACATTCTAAAATAGAAATTGACTTTGAGTTTTCAAATATTACTCATTCATTAGAAATGCATGAAATTAAGGATCTAATAAGCTCATTTGACTTAAATAAAGGACCATTATTTCGTGTAAAACTTATGAAACTTGATACATTAACTTCCTTCTTATTTATCGATATCCATCATATTATCTCTGATGGCATATCAATTCAATTATTAATGAATCAATTAGCAACACTATATAATGAGTGTGAGATTGAGAGAAGTGAATTTCAGTATAAAGATTATTCAGAATGGTTAAATTCGGTTGATTTAAAAGAAGATTACAATTATTGGAAAAAAGAACTTTGTGATGAAATTCCAGTATTAAATTTTCCAATAGATAAAGTACGACCTAAATTTCAACAATATAATGGAGAGACTATTTCCGGAATAATAAATTTTGATCTAAGAAAAAAAATTAGTAATCTAGCTAAAATAACTCATACTACTGATTTTATAATTTTATTATCAAGTATAATGATACTTTTATCAAAATACAGTCATCAAAAAGATATTACTGTTGGTATACCTTCAAATGGTCGAATCTCAAAGGATTTGGAAAATATATTAGGTATGTTTGTAAACACATTACCTATCAGAGAAAATATTTTAGAGGATCAAAATTTCATATATATTTTAAAGCAAATTAAATCACGCTGTTTAGGTGCATATAACCATCAGTTGTATTCAATTGATAAGATGTTAGAAGTTTGTAACATAGAACAAGATTTATCAAGGAATCCTTTGTTTTCAGTAATGGTTACAATGCAAGAAATTGAAAATATATCTATAAACGATGGCCTTGATATTGAACGTGTTAAAATCGATTCTGGAATTTCTAAGTTCGACCTATCATTTCATATTAATAAAAATAATAATAATGAAATATTCTATGATATTGAATATGCCACTAGCCTCTTTGAAAAAGAAAGTATTGATTTACTAAATCATCGATTTGTTGAAATACTTAATTCTTTAGTTAGTAATCCATATAAAAAATTAGCTGAAATTTCATTATGTGATAAAATAGAACAATTTGAATTGTTTAATAAACTAAATGACACCGAAATCTCATTTCGTATTGATAAAACCGTATTAGATTTATTTGAAGAAATTGCTCAAAAGTATTCTAACCTAACAGCTATTGATGATGGTGATGTTTGTTTATCATATGGAGAATTAAAAAAATATATCGATTTTTATGCATTTTTTCTTAAAAATAAGGGAATAAAACCTGGGGATTTTGTAGCATTATATTTAGAAAACTCAATAGAAATGTTGATAGCAATTTATGCAGTTATGAAAAATGGAGCAGCATATGTTCCGATTGATATGAATTATCCAATTTCTAGAGTCAAATATATTGTAAAAAACTGTAATCCAAAGTTTATAATTAGTAATCGTGAGATTAAAACTAATATTGCTAAACTTGATATTAACATAAAAGATTTAAAATATTCACAAAAAAACTTTCTATCAAAAGCAAACCCAAATTTAACAGCTTATGTTATGTATACTTCAGGGACAACGGGAGACCCAAAAGGAGTACAAGTAGCACATAGAAGCTTAATGAATTACATAGAATATACTTTAGAAAGTTATTTTAAAGGTCAACAAGTTATTCCATTGTTTACAAATTATTGTTTTGATCTTACAAATACAACAATTTTTGGAGGTCCATGTAGTGGCTCAAAACTTAAAATTTATAAAGAAGATGTTATAAGCAATATAACTACTATATTCTCAGATCCTGAAATTACTATTATTAAATTAACACCTTCACATTTGAAAATTGCTTCTATGTTGGATGGAAATCTTAATAAAAATTTAAAAACGATAATAATAGGGGGTGAAGAGTTAGAAAGCCATACTATAAAAAAATTTATAGATAAATATGGTAAAGATATGCAAATTCATAATGAATATGGCCCTACAGAAGCAACAGTGGGTTGTTGTGATTATATCATTAATTTAAATGAAATAGAAAGTAAACCTGTACCAATTGGAAATCCTATTTGGAATACTAAAATCCTTATAATGGATCAAGATGAGATTTGTGGCGTTGGAATACCAGGAGAAATATGTATTTTAGGTACTTGTGTTGCAAAAGGCTATTATAATCTGCCTGAATTAACTAGAGAACATTTCAAAATAGAACCCAATACAAAACTAAGAATGTACCGCACTGGAGATTTGGGCCGTTTCAATACGAATGGTATTTTAGAATATCTTGGACGTTTAGATGATCAGGTTAAGATAAGAGGTTATCGTATTGAATTAAGTGAAATAAATACGGTTGTACAATCATTTCCTGGTATTAAAGATTCAATAGTAATTTCCAAAAAGAATAAAAGTAAAGATCCAAATCTTGTTGTATACTTTGTAGAAAATAATTATGTCTCATTTGAGGAATTAGCTAATTTTTTAGAGTCTAAATTACCTTCCTATATGATTCCAACCTACTATTGTAAAGTTAAAGAATTTCCCCAAACTTTAAATGGTAAAATTGATAAAAATTTACTACCAAAGAATGTTCATAAAATATCATACCAATATTGTAAACCAAGAACACAACTTGAAACAAAAATTTGTAAAATTGTCCAAGACGTACTTTCGCTCAATAAAGTTGGAATTAAAGATAACTTAATAAGAATTGGAGGAAATTCTCTAAAGCTTTTAGAAATAGTTAATAAAATTGATTTAGAGTTAGGTTATAAGATTCCAATTAGTCATGTATTTGATCATCCAACTATTGAAGAATTTGTACCATTTATTGTAAATAATGATATTAATCATCTTAAAAAAGCTGATGAAAAAGATGAATATCCATTATCTCCTTCTCAAAGAATGATATATTTTTCTTCTATAGAGGATGAAGAATCAACTCGATACAATATGCCAATTATTATAGAAATTAATGGAGAATTCAATATTGATAAGATAAAATCAGCTTTTCAAAATTTAGTTGATGAAACTGAAATATTACGTACTTCGTTCATATTAACAAATGGTGTTCCAATGCAGAAAGTTCATTCATCTGCTAATTGTAAATTTGAGTATATTGAAACTTTTAATAATAGAATTTATGATTCAGCGACAAAAAGTTTTGTTCAACCATTTAAACTTAACGAACCAAGTCTTATCAGATTGAAAATTATTAAGTATAATGTAGATTCATATTACATGTTACTTGATTGGCATCATTTAATTGGTGATGGAATTAGTGTAAAACTACTATTCGAAAGATTATTTGAATTATATAAAGGGGATTCAAAAAAACAATTAAAATGGCACTATAAGGATTATAGTGAGTGGATAAATAAACATAACAATGTTCAAGATAAATTATATTGGCAGTCTATATATAAAACTATTCCAGAATTAATCAAATTCCCATTTTCAAGAAATATTAATGATTCAGATAAATCTGCAACCACAATACGGAAGAAAATTAATCCTTTGATCAGCTCCCAAATACGTGATTATGCAAAAAGTAAGGATATATCAGAATTCATGTTTCTATTATCAGGTGTTCTTATTTTATTAAATAGATATACTAAGCAATCTGACTTAGTTATAGGAGTACCCTCAAGTGGCAGAGTAATCCCTGAAACAGAAAATTTAATTGGGATGTTTGTAAATACCTTACCTCTTAGATTTAAAATTGATAAATTAAGCACTTGTAATGACTTTTTTCACTATGTAAAAAGTGTTTGTCTGAATTCATTTGAACATCAAAATTATCCATTTGAGAAAATTGCTAAACAGATAAACTTAGATTTTCAAAATGTTGCTCAACCTTTTTTGAACACAATGTTTACATACAACAATATAATCAATGTTCAAAGTTTTAATATTCCAAATGTAGATATTAAAATCAGAGATATAGATCTTACTGAAACAAAATTTGATTTGACAATAAGTATTAATCTAATTAATGATTACTATGAGATAGTGTTTGAGTATAGGACGGGAATGTTTGATGAGAGAGTAATGTCTTATATGATAGATCATTTATATAATTGTTATCTCTCTTTGTTAGATAGTTCATCTAATATAATAGATAATGTTAATGTTTGTACATTAAAGGAAAAAAATATGATATTGTCTAAATTTACAAACAGAGAAGCATATTTTGATGTAGACGTCTCACTATCAGAAATCATATCAAATAATTCAATTAAGTTTCCCGATAAAACTGCAGTTGTATATTTAGATCAACATATAACATATAAGCAATTAGAAGAACTTTCAAATTCGTGCGCCTATTCTCTACAAATTAATGGTATTGAAGAAGGTGATAAAGTAGCAATAATTTGTAACAAAAACATTGAAACAATCGTACTATTTTATGCAATTATAAAAATTGGGGCAGTTTATGTTCCCATTGATTCTAAAAACCCAATAAATAGAATTCAAATGATTTTAAATGATTGCAATCCAAAACTAATTATTAACTCAGCATCTGAGATTACGAATTTTAGCCCAACAATTGATATTAAAGCATTAATGGTACATCAAAAAAATCCGGTAATAAAAAATAAAAAAAATATTTCTAGATTAGCTTATATAATATACACATCAGGTACTACAGGTTCTCCAAAAGGTGTAATGGTATCTGAAAGAAATATCTTAAGTTTAGTATATGATTCTGATTATACTGATTTAAATAATAATATGATTACTGCACAGACTGGCTCATTAGCATTTGATGCTTCAACTTTTGAAATATGGGCAACATTAGTTCACGGAGGAGAATTACATATACTAGATGAAGAATTATTATTAGATATTAGAAAAATGAAGCAATATATTATTGATAGAAAAGTTTCAACAATGTTTTTAACTGTTTCTCTATTTAATCAGTATATTGCAAATGAAATTTCTATGTTTGATTCTATTAAGTACCTTATGGTTGGAGGAGAGAAAGTTTCAGTTTCTCATATTAATCAATTATTGCAATATAACAAGAAAATTAAATTAAGCAATGCATATGGACCTACTGAAACTACAACCTTTGCTTTATCTTATAAAATAAATAAACAGGAATCTTCTATACCAATTGGTAAAACTATAAAAAATGTACAAGCTTACATCGTTAATTCAGAAGAATTATGTGGAATCGGCCTTCCTGGAGAGTTATACTTAGGTGGATCAGGAGTAGCCATGGGATATCTTAATCAACCTACTTTAACTAAAAATAAGTTTATAAAAAATCCTTATGCTAAAGGACTAGTATATAAAACAGGTGATTTGTGTATGTGGCGAGAAGACGGTATGATTGAATATCTTGGTCGACTTGATAATCAAGTAAAAATTCATGGCTATAGAATCGAATTAGAGGATATTGAGGCAGCTATAAGAAAAATTCCAAAAATTAAGGATGCAATTGTAATTCTTAAAGAAACAGAAACAGGGGAGAAGCAAATAATTTGCTTTTATATATCAGATCAGTTTTTAAATATTAATTTTTTAGTTAAATCTCTTAGAGAATTGATTCCCCAAAATATGATCCCAAAAGCATTCATAAGAGTTGACAATATTCCTCTGACGATTAATGGAAAAGTAGACAAGCAACTTCTTCTAACAAAATTTGAAAAAAATTCTATAGCAATTGATCGAACAAATACAACATCGACTGATTTAGAAAAAGAAATAATTAAAATTTTTAAAACCGTGCTAAATGTTAATGATGTTAGTACTACTTGTAGTTTTTATGAATTAGGAGGCTCATCAATTGATATTATTAAATTAATTTCTTTTATCCACTCTAAATTCGGTGTAAATATTTCAGTTAAAGATGTAATGAGGGGACAAAATATAAAAAATATAGCAAATACTGTTGGAAAATTATTGAATCAAAATAATTTTACTATTATTAATAAATCCGTAAATAACGAAAAAAATATAAATAATAGTGAACTAAAAGAGTTAAAGACATATTTAGATAAAATAGAAAATAAACAAAAGAATATAGTAGGTGTTGAGTACAAGTTAAATAAGGCACAATTATTTTGCTATGATATTGGTGCAAAAACTTGCAAAATAGAAAGCAATATTATTAATCATTCATCAAATATAAATGATGAAGATTATTGTAATATAGTTTGGAAGAAAGCAATTACTAGATTTCCTATTTTGAATGATTGGATAAATTTAAGCGAGTCTTCTAAAAAAATAATTAGTAATTTGGATTTTGATACTATAAGCATACCTTTATTTGATATTTCTAAACTTGATAAAAAACAACAAATTAATGAGATAAATATTTTTTCGGAATTTATTCAACAGTTTTTAGAAAAACTAATTCTAAGACCTATAGCATTAACAGTAGCTTTTAAAGTAAATAGTAAGGAAATACTTCTATTAAGTATTATTTCACATATCGTATTTGATGGTGTTAGTGGTCAGATATTACAGGATTATATTGAAAATGTGAGTTTTAAAAATGAAAATAATAATAAAACGAGTGATTATAAGAATTATGTTGATTTCTTCGATAAAACAATCAGTCCTAATGTAAAAAGGGAATTTTACCAAGTTTTCGAATTAGACAAATTTACTACTCAAGTAAAAAATCAAAACAAAAAAATTGCATCAAAAGATTTGATAATGATAAATCATAAGGTTGAAAATATTAACATTAATAATAACAATTTGTATGATCTGTTCGATTTAGTTGAAAGTGCATGGATCAGAAGCTTAAAATATGCATTTGGACTTGAAGAATTAGCATATTTCACTTTAAATGTTATAAGAAAAACAAAAAATTATGATTTTACTAATGATGTAGGTTTGTTTTTACAATTTATCCCTCATACTAATTCAGATTCTTTCATTTTTAAACAAACTCATTATAAAGAAAAGTTCACATTTTTATATAATAACGATTTATCTAGTAATCATATTTTATTTGCAGATGATGAAGTATTAGAAAAAATAATAGATACTTCATATAGCTTTATACCAGTTTTGAATAACACAATCACTTTAGGAAACGTTGCAAAACAAATTACTGGTTTTGAAAAAAATAGCAGTAAAAAATGTTCAGGCATTCCCATAACTAATATATATTTTAAAGATAATACTATCTATTTTGAAGGCTTATTGACTACTTTAGAAAGTGAAAATAGTGTGCGTTCTATGCTCAGCAATGCATTTCAATCTTTAAATAAATTTTAAACAAATCATAATAGAAAGGTATGCAGTTATGCTGATATTTAAACAAATCTTTCGTGATTTATCTCGAAACAAAGTGATAAATTTAATTGTTCTGTTGATAATTACAATTGCTGGACTACTTTTAGCAACTAGTGTAAATCTTTTACTTGTTAGTTCTGGTGGAGGGGAAAAACTAACTGAAACGGGTAAAATTGGTGATGCGATGATATACATTTCATCATCAGAAAAAAAAGATTTTGAAATAAATCGTTATTTTGATAATAGTAATAAAATCTCATCATTTGAAACAACTCAAACAATAGTAGTAGAAAAGAATAATTTAGAGTTTTCTGCGAACGGTAAGAGCTTTCAATCGCTTTCACCTAGTGTCACATATATGTTCTCAACTCTTCCGAAAAATTTAAACGTTGTCATTGATAAGGATAATAAACAGATTAAAAAAATTTCAGAAGGCAGTATTTATATACCTTATTATTTTCAAAAATTATATGATATAAAACAAGGAGATAAATTAATAATTAATTTATCACGTGATAAATTTGTTTTTGAAGTAAGAGGCTTCTTTAAAGATCCTTCTTTTGGTTCAAGTATGATGTCAATAAAAAGGATAATGATGAACCCTAACGATTACTCAAAATTGAAGAAATTAATAGATAAAAAGTATTTGTTTAATTTAAGTTCAGTTGTTTTTGATAATACTTATAATAGTTCTCATTTCGAAAAAGATTTTACTAACAATACTGGTTATATACCTACCGCAGTATTTTCAAAAGAGCTTTTCTCTCTTTCAAATTTTATGGATAACGGCATTATCGCAGCTTTATTGTTACTAATAAGCATTATAGTTGTATCTATAGTTATTTTAATTTTATTATTTTTAATAAATGCTTTAATAAGAGATGAGAACAAAAACATAGGTGTAATGAAAGCTATTGGTATACCTATAACAACAATTAAAAGTTTATACCTTTATAAATACATTATACTTTCTATAATTGGAGGAGGAATTGGTTTTGTTCTGTCACTATTTATAACAAATCTAATTATATTAGATTACTCCAAATCGATAATACTTCCTGATATTTCTGAAATATTATTATATTGCTTGATTTCGGAAATGGTAATGGTTGCTTCAATTGTTTTCTTAATGTATATTGGAATGAGAAAAATAAAAAAATATAGTCCAATTGAATTTTTACATGATCAAATCGAAAAGAGGAATAAGAATAAAAATGTCCTTAAGATATATAGAACAAAATGTAAAAATATTGGAACAACTTTAGCCACAAACGAAGTACTTTCAAAACGGAAACAATATATTGTTTTATCAACCATATTTACCTTATGCATTTTTATTTTAGAAATTCCATTGGCGTTAAATTATACCATTAATAAAGAAGGATTTATAAAAAATTATTCAGGAATTTCATATGGAGATATGTATGTATTGAATCGTGAAATTTATGACGATAATGGCTTTGTAAATATTGAAAAGACTAATCGAGATTTTAAAGAATTGACCGATGAATTTCAGAACAATAATTTGTCTGTGGAATTAACAAAGGAGTATGCTGGCAATGCATTGTTGATTTCTAACTCTGGCACTACCCAAAAAAATATAACGTTTTTAATTAGTGATAACAATTTTAAAGAGAGTACTTTTCTCGTAGGAAATGCACCCATTGAAGATGACGAAATTGCAGTAACGACAATTATTTCAAAACAATATAATATTTCGATTGGTGATAATATTAGATTAAAATTGGGTGATAAAGAGACAAAATGTAAAGTTGTTGGTATTTTTCAGTCTGTTTATAATGGTGGACAAGTTGTCAAACTAGGTGATAAATTTAAAAAAGATTATATTCTTTCAGTAAAATATATTGGAAATTTCACAAAGAAAACAAATTTTTCTGTTTATAATCTAAAGAAAAAATTCCCCAAATTGACAATTTACTCCGCTGAAGAATACCTGGGAAATTCAGTGCAATCATTAACTATAGCAGTTAATTCGGCTGTAATTGTTATAATTATTGTTGATTTCATAATTATTCTTTTACTTTCATATGTTTTTATTGTTTTATTTATTAATCGAGAGAAGAATCAAATTGCAGTTTTGAAATCTATTGGGTCAAATTCGTCATTAATTAGAACCTGGCAAGGAAGCAGGATTATTATTGTTTTACTTACATCACTTTTTATGGGAATTTCTTTATCGATAATATTTGGAAGTAGTTTTATACAAAGTGCACTAGGAAATTATGGAATTGCTCAAATAAATCTTGAATTTGATTTAGTTAAATCATATATATTTGTTCCCGTTATGTTTTTAACAATAACTATTTTAGGAATACTGCTTGGTTTAATACAAATTAATAAAATTAACTTTGAATCGATAAGTGATTAAAAGAGGTGAGAAATGTGAATAAAAGTATTATTTCAACTAAAAATTTAATAAAGTACTATGGGAATACAAAAATATTAAACGAAATTAATTTTGATATTCATGAAGGTGATTTTATTGCTATAATGGGGCCATCAGGATCAGGAAAGTCGACATTGTTATACTCAATAAGTGGTATGCATGATTTTGATTCCGGTAGTGTAAAGTTTTTAAATTATGAGTTATTCAGACTTAAAGAAAAGAAAAGAATGAAACATAGGCTTGAAGATATGGGATTTGTTTTTCAACAAATGCATATGTTAAAAAATTTATGTATAATAGATAATGTTATACTTCCTGCTCTAATTCTCCGTAAAGAAAAAAAAGAACTTATTTTAAATCGTGCAAAGAGTTTGATGGAAAAATTAAATATTATAGATTGTAAGGATCGCTTGGTATCAGAAGTTTCAGGCGGTCAATTACAAAGAGCTTGTATTTGTAGGGCACTAATAAATAAACCAAAAGTTTTATTTGCAGATGAACCTACAGGAGCATTAAACTCTAAAGCTTCTAATGATGTAATGGAGATTTTTAAAACCATTAATAACGAGGGGACAACTGTTGTGTTTGTATCTCATGATGTCAAAATTGCTTCGTACGCTAGTAAGGTAATTTACTTGCTTGATGGCAATATTAAAGGTGTGTTTGAATTTGATCAATTAGAAAAAGATACAAGCTCTAGAGAAAAGAAATTGAAAGCTTGGTTAGATGAGAAAGGCTGGTAACAATACATTCCGTTTGATTTACGATAAGATACTAAAAAGGAAAGGTGATCATTTTGAAGAATATCATTAAAATGAACTTTGGTTATTTCTGTATTGCTAGCCTATTAACAGTATTATCAGTTGGATTCGAAATAGCTGTTGCAATTATATTGATGCTGATATTGAATTCTGCATCTGACGGTTCACTAAATAAGCTGATCTCTATTTTGGTAGTTGGTGTTTTAGTTTTAGTAGTAAATGTAATATTTAGTTATTTGCTTAGATATTATAGAAATAACATTATTTTTAGAATAATGTGTAACTACAAAGAATATATTTTTCGTAAAATTTTAAACTTAAATACAAATTCTTTTAATACTAGTAAGACTGGAAGATTTATATCAGCTTTAAATAATGATGTGAATTCCATAGAGATTAATCTTGTTGAAAGTTACTTCACTATATTAAAATTAATAACGCTCCTTATTTGTGGTATAGTTTCAATGGCGATATTAAATATCAGGATATGTATTATTGTATTGTTGCTTTCGATTCTTCCTTTAGCTGTTTCCCTTATATTTAGTAAAAAAGTTCAAAATTCAGAAAAAAATGTATCGTTAGTAAATGAATTATATACGTCTAGTATTAAAGATATGCTAAGTGGTTTTTCAGTAGTTAAAAGTTTTAATGCTGAGGATGAAATACTAAACGTATTTAACAAAGTAAATCTAAACGTTGAAACTGAGAAGAGACATAGGAGAAACAATATAACAAATATTGAAATTTGGACAAACTTTATTGGTTACTTCGTTGTAATGGCAATGATGGGTATAGGAGGTTATCTTGCTATTAAAGGTGAATTGAAAGTTGGTACTTTGCTTGCCTTTATTCAATTGTTTAATTACATAATAACACCATTTGAAAAATTACCTACAGTTATCTCTAAGTATAAGGCTGCTGATGAACTTATAACTAAAATTAATGATTACCTTATTGAAAACAATGATAGTAACTTGATTTTAAAAAAACAATTCGATAATAAAATTGAAATCTGCAATGTGACTTTTGGATATGATAACAACGAGGATGTACTAAAGAATTTAAATTTCACATTTGAGAAAGGAAAAAGTTACGCAATTGTGGGAACAAGTGGGTCTGGTAAAACTACCCTTCTAAATATCTTATTGGGTATTAATAAACCAAATGAAGGCTCTGTGCAGATCGATGGAGTAAGCGTAAGTAGTATTAGTCCACAAAATATTAGCGATCTATTTTCTGTCGTACAACAAAATGTTTTTATTTTTGATACTACTATAGAAAATAACGTTACAATGTATAAACATTTTGATCAAGATATTGTAAATAAAGCCATTAAATTTTCTGGTCTATCAAATATTTGTAATGCAAGGGGAACACGATACATGTGTGGTGAGAATGGTAAAAATTTATCTGGTGGGGAAAAACAGAAAGTTTCGATTGCGAGAACATTAATAAAGCAAACACCGATAATTATAATGGACGAAGCTACAGCGTCATTAGATACTGAAACAACATTTGAGGTAGAAAATGCCATACTTGATTTAAAAAATACGACCCGAATTATTGTCACTCATAAATTATATTCAAATATGTTAAAAAAATATGACAAGATATTAGTATTAAAGAATGGTAGAATCATTGAAGATGGAAAATTCGATGAATTGCTAAGAGAGAGAGGTTACTTCTATATGCTGTATAGTTGTATGCAAGAATAGAGCATACAAGACTTGTTTATATTTATTACAAAAACTTCTAATGGTTCATTGTATTACTTTAATTTATAACCTCGAATATTACACACAATACTTAAATTTAGTATTATAAACAATAAAAGCTAAGATTAATTAAATATTTCAAGTTCAAAATCTGATTTAAATTATTTATATATAATTGTAAATAAGAATATTATAGAAAAGGAAGTTTAATGAAACCTGGAGTACTTAAGATTTTTATATTTTCTGATGAAGATTTCTCCATTCTAAATTTCAATAGATTAATGATAAAGTTACCTATTGATAGAAGGAACTATGTAAATAAGTTTAAAAACTATGAAGATAAATGTAATTCATTAATTGCTTATTTGTTGACTGTTTACGGTATTAAAAAAATTTTTAATACTGAATTGAGTGGATTATCATTTTCTTACACTAATTTTGGCAAACCATATTTCACTAATTATCCAAATATACATTTTAATATTTCCCATATTAAATCAAAGGTGATTTGTGCTATCTCGGATAATCCAGTTGGTGTAGATATTCAGGATATAGTTGAAATAAAAAAGAATTGTTATAGTAGTGTACTATCCACAAATGAAATAGAGTATTTATCTACTCATGACAATTCTAATATTGAATTTTTAAGAATTTGGGCTATTAAAGAAGCGTATACAAAATATACAGGATTGGGATTAAATCAAGATTTTGATAAATTAAACATAGTATCTTCAGAATCAAATGACATTAATTTTAACGGTACTAATATTCATGTTTTTTGCAATGAAAATTATTACATTGCTGTTTGTAGCAAAGGATGTTCTAATAATTGTAAAATAGAAAAAGTGAATTTAAAAGACTTGCTTTCGTTGGTATGAATTGATAAATTTTCCAGTAATCACTTAATTTGTTGTTAAGACTTATTCATCTTTATTAAAATGTAGATTTGTAAAAAATAAGTTAATGATCCTTATGAATGTACTGACTCCAAAAAGTTAGACAATTAATTTTTATTTTTAGACGGTTAATAGATTTTGACCGTCTTTCTTAATATTGTCTAACCTATAATAGATATGCTTATGAGAAGTGTTTAATAAATTAATTTTAGTTCAAAATGTCCAATTTGGACACTTTGAATGATTTCTTAGTTTTATATATTATACTTTTCTCAGGAGAAAGCTAGATGTACAGACGTTTGAGAGATTTGAGGGAAGATCACGATTTGACCCAAAAACAAATAGCTAGAATACTTTCGTTTACAAACTCAGCTTATGCTAAAATTGAACGGGGTGAGCATGCCTTAACAGCAGATGTATTGGTAACTCTCTCAAACTTTTACGATGTCAGTACAGACTACCTATTGGGATTGACAGATTTTCCTGATAAAATTCGCTTTAGAAAATAATCTCCTCAATTTCATAGAGTGTGAAAATGAGGAGATTTTTTATTTGTTCTTTGACAATTGAATAGTCCAAAATGGTACTTTCCTCATTTGTGGAGCAGTTTTGAATGGCTCGCCATGATAAGAGCGATATTAAAACCATCAATAAAATAGAGCGATACTTTATATGCCATGATACAAATGATATACAATGATACTTCTGACCGTTCACGTGGAGTGTGTCGCTCTGCTCGTAAAAGCTTAGAAACCTTTGAACGAAAGGGATAATGAAAGCCTTGATTGCAAGGCTTTTTGCTTTATGGTGGGTAAGTATCAGAGTGAGAAAATTTTTGGAATGAGTAGAAGTGATAGCTAGAAATTATCAGTTTCTATTTCCATTTACCCTGTGGGTACGTGTTTGTTTCCATTGACAAGGAGTTTGTGGGAATAGAAATGTACCCACCTTGTTTGAATCAAGTGAAGTGTAGTTGAAGGAAATCTGTTGAAAGCAATACTTCATTTTACCGAATAAGTAATAATTTAGGCAACTTCAAATCGATTAAAAAAAACTATTTTAAAGGTTAAGAGTAGACAAAAATTGTCCACTCTTTTTTGCAAACTCAATTTATCAATAAATGAAATGAGGGAATGTAAAATGAAATATTTTGAGGTTGAGTTAGAAAATCCTGATGAATTTTTAAAACTACAAACAGAAGATTTTGTGAAAGCTAATCGCTTGCTACTAAGGAAGATAATCCAGAGCGTTACAGTCTATGAAGAAAACTTCGTCATATCCTTTAAATCTGGCATCGAATTGGAAGTATGAGTCTCATTCCATAACTTTTATATTGAACATATCATCTTTTTGTGTTATACTATAAATTGATATAAACAAAGATGTAGGAGGAACCGAAACTATGACAGCCTCAATGCGTTTAAGATAAGCTGGCAATAAAAAAAGCAGAATCTATACCCGATGATAGGCTTTTTTGTTGTGCTTATTTATACGATATTGAGCATTCATTAGTTACGGTGAGGATATTGGTTATTTAACTATACCTTTATTTAACTATGTCTTTAATATGAATGTTTCCAAATTGTATGTATGCAGACCAAAAGCCACATTGTGGGGTTTGGCCTGCATTTTTTATTGCCTAGAATGCTATTCAAAATAGAAATTCAAGCAAAATAATATGCAGGAGATAATATAAATGGAAAAATACAACAATTGGAAACGAAAATTTTATGCAATATGGGCAGGGCAAGCAGTATCATTAATCACTAGTGCCATCCTGCAAATGGCGATTATTTTTTACCTTACAGAAAAAACAGGATCTGCGATGGTCTTGTCTATGGCTTCATTAGTAGGTTTTTTACCCTATGCGATTTTGGGACCTGCCATTGGTGTGCTAGTGGATCGTCATGATAGGAAGAAGATAATGATTGGTGCCGATTTAATTATCGCAGCAGCTGGTGCAGTGCTTGCTATTGTTGCATTCTGTATGGAGCTACCTGTCTGGATGATTATGATAGTATTGTTTATCCGTAGCATTGGAACAGCTTTTCATACCCCAGCACTCAATGCGGTTACACCACTTTTAGTACCAGAAGAACAGCTAACGAAATGCGCAGGCTATAGTCAGTCTTTGCAGTCTATAAGCTATATTGTTAGTCCGGCAGTTGCAGCACTCTTATACTCCGTTTGGGATTTAAATGCTATTATTGCCATCGACGTATTGGGTGCTGTGATTGCATCTATTACGGTAGCAATTGTACGTATACCTAAGCTGGGTAATCAAGTGCAAAGTTTAGAACCAAATTTCATAAGGGAGATGAAAGAAGGAGTTGTGGTTCTGAGACAAAACAAAGGATTGTTTGCCTTATTACTCTTAGGAACACTATATACTTTTGTTTATATGCCAATCAATGCACTATTTCCTTTAATAAGCATGGAACACTTTAATGGAACGCCTGTGCATATTTCTATTACGGAAATTTCCTTTGCATTTGGGATGCTAGCAGGAGGCTTATTATTAGGAAGATTAGGGGGCTTCGAAAAGCATGTATTACTAATAACAAGTTCATTTTTTATAATGGGGACCAGTTTAGCCGTTTCGGGAATACTTCCTCCAAATGGATTTGTAATATTCGTAGTTTGCTGTGCAATAATGGGGCTTTCGGTGCCATTTTATAGCGGTGTGCAAACAGCTCTTTTTCAGGAGAAAATTAAGCCTGAATATTTAGGACGTGTATTTTCTTTGATCGGAAGTATCATGTCACTTGCTATGCCAATTGGGTTAATTCTTTCTGGATTCTTTGCTGATAAAATCGGTGTAAATCATTGGTTTTTACTATCAGGTATTTTAATTATTGGCATTGCTATAGTTTGCCAAATGATAACTGAGGTTAGAAAATTAGATTTAAAATAAACAATATTGGAGGAATATTTATGTATCTTATTTTCATGTAACTCTTCCTGCTAAAATCGCAGGGTTTTCCCTGCATACAAGCAAATGAAAGCATGCGATTATAGACAGGAGGAAATGTTATGGAATTAATATTAAAAGCAAAAGACATTCGTGTGGAATTCAAAGGACGCGATGTTTTAGATATAAATGAATTAGAAGTATATGATTATGACCGTATTGGTTTAGTAGGAGCAAATGGTGCTGGAAAAAGCACTTTACTCAGGGTACTTTTAGGAGAATTAACTCCCCCAGGATGTAAAATGAATCGTCTGGGTGAACTTGCCTATATTCCCCAGTTGGACGAAGTAACTCTGCAGGAGGAAAAAGATTTTGCACTTGTAGGCAAGCTAGGTGTTGAGCAATTAAATATACAGACTATGAGCGGTGGTGAAGAAACAAGGCTTAAAATAGCACAGGCCTTATCGGCACAGGTTCATGGTATTTTAGCGGATGAACCTACGAGCCATTTAGACCGTGAAGGAATTGATTTTCTAATAGGACAGCTAAAATATTTTACAGGTGCACTGTTAGTTATTAGCCATGACCGCTATTTTCTTGATGAAATAGTAGATAAAATATGGGAACTGAAAGATGGCAAAATCACTGAGTATTGGGGAAACTATTCTGATTATCTTCGTCAGAAAGAGGAAGAACGTAAGAGCCAAGCTGCAGAATACGAACAATTTATTGCGGAACGTGCCCGATTGGAAAGGGCTGCGGAGGAAAAGCGAAAACAGGCTCGTAAAATAGAACAGAAGGCAAAAGGTTCTTCAAAGAAAAAAAGTACTGAAGACGGAGGGCGTTTAGCTCATCAAAAATCAATAGGAAGTAAGGAAAAAAAGATGTATAATGCTGCTAAAACCCTAGAGCACAGGATTGCGGCCTTAGGAAAAGTAGAAGCTCCGGAAGGCATTCGCAGAATTCGTTTCAGGCAAAGTAAAGCATTGGAGCTCCATAATCCATACCCTATAGTCGGTGCAGAAATTAATAAAGTATTTGGGGATAAGGCTCTGTTTGAAAATGCATCTTTTCAAATTCCGTTAGGAGCAAAAGTGGCGTTAACTGGTGGTAATGGAATCGGAAAAACAACTTTAATCCAAATGATCTTAAACCATGAAGAAGGAATTTCTATTTCGCCTAAGGCAAAAATAGGTTACTTTGCACAGAATGGTTACAAGTACAACAGTAATCAGAATGTTATGGAGTTTATGCAGAAGGATTGTGACTACAATATATCAGAAATTCGTTCAGTGCTAGCATCTATGGGGTTCAAACAGAACGATATTGGAAAAAGTTTATCTGTTTTAAGCGGTGGAGAAATTATAAAATTGTTGCTTGCTAAAATGCTCATGGGTAGATATAACATCCTAATAATGGATGAACCCAGTAACTTCCTTGACATACCAAGTTTAGAGGCTTTGGAAATACTAATGAAGGAGTACACCGGAACTATCGTGTTTATCACCCACGATAAACGATTACTCGAAAATGTAGCAGATGTAGTTTATGAAATTAGAGATAAGAAAATAAATCTGAAACATTAAATTTAAGGTAGTCGCTGGTCAGTATAGTCTGTTCTGGTTGGCGACTCCATTGTTAAAGAGTATAAAGACTTTAGATTTTATGAATATTAAAAATAGGAACAGTCAATTGAACTGCTCCTATTTTTCTGCTAAATATATTGTAGTTTTCTTATATGTATAATGATAGATTAGCGGATTCTCATCTACGGTACTTACTTCAAATATGAAGAAGTGATCGCGGTTATCTCTGGACTTTTCCTTATTGAGGACAAAGTAATTCTTACGTGAAGTCGCCATTGTTTTTAGGATATCATCAGTTAGGAAGGTCAATGGAATATTCATGTTAGAGTAGCGGTAGAAGTCACGTTCAAAATCTTGGTAGCTCTCGCTATAATAGTCCATTTGTAGGTGATTACGCTGAAACTCAAGCTGATTCATAGAGCACCTCCTCGACAAGTTCAATACTAATAATGTCTTTTAATTTCAAATTGATGTGACCTGTTGTAGTTTTTATCAAAATGAAATCTTTGGTCAGACTTGGTATTGTTCCAGTGTAGGAAACACGCTTGTTTTTTTCAATCACTTGAATGCGTGTGCGTAGCTGCCCGGCGTATACTTGACTGAGGAGTAATAATTTCTTCTCTAGTGATAAGTCAGACATGTACGTTACTTTGTTTGTATCATCAGAGAGTGCTGATGCATGTTCAGATAGGAAAAAGCCCATCCATTTTTGCATCTTTGTATCCTGGTACTCTCTTGCTGATTGAAATGGTAAATATGAACGGTCAATCATATCAAATCCTTTCTATGCAGAGGCAAGGGTATTTTTATCAAATTGAATCGTAAAACCTTGAATTCCCCCACCTGTGTAACATTCTTTAAAGCGATTGATTACCTCAGTATAGATTATCACAGATGAGCTTGTTGGCTTAATGCTAAATGTAAATTCCAATGGTAATCGGTTTTCAGATTTAGCATGTACTAGTCGTATCGATATTTCAGTTGTTTTGAGTTTTCTCTGACGAAGTTTTGAAGTTGCTGTTTCAACGATTCCATGTAAAAATCTTTCAAGCATTTCAATATCATTACATCCTTTGCTACGGATTTCTGAAAATTGTACTGTATTTTTTTCTTGTTTCATTTTAATCCCTCCAATCCACCCGCGGAATGACCACCGATAAGTTTACTGCGTTCAATATTTCTGGAACCTTCAGTTAGGACGGTTCCTTTTTGTATGGCTAAAAAACCAAACTGTTCTCTGACAACATCAATAGCTGTCTGAAGTCTATTATCTTTTTCAATTTGTTCTACATCATGCAAAATGAGGACAACCCTTTTACTACCAAGGTGTTCTGTGCAGAATGCGGTTCAGCTTTTGGACGTAAGAACTGGACGACCAGTCGTGGCAAACGTAAAGTTTGGCAGTGTAACAACCGTTATAAGGTAAAGGGACAGATTGGTTGTCAGAATAACCATATCGATGAGGGAACACTAGAGAAAGCTGTAATGATGGCAGTTAAACTACTGAGTGAGAATATGGATTTGTTGCATGGAAAGTGGAATAAGATCTTGGAAGAAAACCAGTTATTAGAAAAGCATTACAGTGTGTTACTGGCTGAATTGATAAATAAGGAGTGTTGGGAATATGATTCCTTTGAGATGTGTCAGGTACTAGATAGTATTTTGATTTCGGAGGATGGACAGATAACCGTTAGATTTTTGGAAGGAACAGAAGTTGATTTATAAGGCTGTAGGCATAGTATAGTTCACTATGTTTGCAGCCTTTTTTCTTGTTTAGTGGTATAATTATATGTAGGATTTTTTTAATATCGGTTACTTTTTATGAATTAACCAAAAAACTAAAATGGAGTTGTTTTATAATGAGATATTCTGAAGAAGCATTACAATCATGGATTAAGCCGTTATCTGCCACTGAAGAAACACGGGTTGAAAATACTATTGGAATGATTAAAGATGCAATAGAAAGGAGTGGGCTCTCTTCAAAGTATGAATATGAAATTTTTGCCCAAGGTTCTTATGCAAATAATACGAATGTAAAGAAAAATAGCGACATTGATATCTGTATCATGGTGAAATCTTTATTTTATTGTGAGTATGTAGATGGGTTATCGGACCTAGACTATAATTACTCTAGTAGCAGCACCAATGCTAATGTATTTAAAAACGAAGTGATTAAAGCGTTAATTTCAAAATTTGGTGCAGAATCAGTTTCTATTGGCAATAAGTGTATCAATATTAATTCTAACTCATATCACGTAAATGCAGATGTAGTCCCATGTTTTCAATATCGAAATTATAGATATATTGGTAGCAGGTCATCTGAAAAATTTGTTGAAGGCATCAAATTTTTTACCTCAAACGGAAATTATGAAGTAATTAATTATCCTAAAGTTCATATACAAAATGGTATCTCTAAGAATAAATCTACTCACTATAAATATAAATATTTAGTTAGGATTATGAAGCATATTAAGAACGAGATGCAGGAGCTAGGATTGACAAACGAACGCATTTCTTCATATTTGATAGAATGTTTGGTCTGGAATATACCTGAACAGATGTTTTTCAATAGTAATAGCTACACAGGGTTGTTACAGCAAGCGTTATATTACATAGTGTCTCAAGTGAATTTAAATTGGGTTGAAGTAAGTGGAATGTATTACATTTTTCGTTCAGAGCAGAAATGGAATTTACAGGATACAAAAACTTTTTTAGTTAGAATGATTGAATTTTTGGATTATAAATAAAACTTATGAATGAACAGCAGAAAAAATTTTTGAATATTACAATATGGGTTTTTGCAATTTGCTTGTTATTAAGATTGTTAATAAGTGGCCAAGAGATTGCAGTGAATCTTAAATCTGATATTTTGGCATTGGTATATTCAGCCATTGGGTATATTGGTGAAGCTATATCAGTTACAGCAATTATTATGGCTATTTTTGAAAAAACAGCATGGCGGTGGCCATTACTATCTAAGATTCATAATGTTCCAATTTTATTTGCGAATTATGTAGGTAGTTTCAAGACGGACTATGATCAGAATGAAAGAAATTGTGAACTTACTATTGAACAGTCATTTACGACTATTAAAGTTAAGTTTAAAACGGGTGAAAGTTCGAGCCATAGCATTACAGCATCAATTATCAATGATAATGGAACACAAAAATTAATTTATACATATTTAAATAGCCCAAGGGCTGAATTGCAAAGTCCTATACATTATGGGACGGTAATTCTTGATATTGATAATCCAAATCAACTAGAAGGAAATTATTATACTAATCGAGGAACCAAAGGTTCAATGAGTTTTGAGATAAACAACCCTTCTCGCTAGTTGGATTTGTAAAGATTTAAATAAAGAAAGAAGAACTAACTATCGGAAACTTGGCATAGATGTAACAATACTGTATATTAACGAAGCCGTAAATACTCGCATTAGTTACGTTTAATAGTTTAATACGGATATTCAGCAGCTTTGATTTCGTTTCACAGTATAGGTAGTAACCGTCAAGACATGTTGAGGCGGTATCACTGCTTGTACGAGCTGAGGCATCAGCGAACTAGAAGTAGATGCTCCGCCCATGGTATAGGACTCGTAGAATGAGGAGGGAAACCGACGAAATGATACGGTAAGTCCTAACCGCTGAGTGTGTAGCTTTGCTCGTAAAAGCCTAGAAAGCTTGGTATGAATCAATAATGAAAAGCTTTGATTGTAAGGCTTTTTGTGATATATGAGGAAGTATCAGACTAAGAGCAACAGTTGAGTGTCTTGGTCCGATAGATGGTGTTACTGAATTTTTATTTCCGATTACACATAGGGGACACATTCATTTCCAATGAGCATAGCTTTATGGGAATGAATGTGTCCCCTCTTATATATGAAACTTAGGCAAGATTTGGTCTTGTGGAAATTTGCAGATGTTGTTGATGAATTTCTTAACATAGTTTGAGTTTTAATTTTTAGAAGATTAATTAGACTGCTCAAGAATATAGATCTGATGTGGTAGCTAAGTGGCAAAAGCTAGAGCAAGGAGTGAATCTTCTCCATAAGTACTATGCAAAGCAGATGTATCATATACTAGATTTAGATAAATTTGATAGAGTTATCATGAATCAAGTTCTCGACCACATCAGTATTTCAGAATCTGGACAAATTGTAGTAACTTTCCTAGAATGAACTGAGGTAGATTTATAAGAAACAATGACAGGGAAGTTGCTAGTTTTTGGTACTATTTATGATATAATATATTAAAAATAACTTTAGGAGAAACTATAATGGCTAGAGCAGATGTGGAAGCTATATTAAAAAAGATATCTATAAATGATGGCGGAGCGTTATGTTACGAAGAGAAGCAATTCTTAATCAAAAATGAGGTACCAGCTTTTCAAAATTTAGAGTTTAAGAAAATTTTAAACAATGGTGCAAACGGTATCACGTTTATTGTATTTCATAAGTATTTAAAAATTGAACAACTAGTCAAGTTATATTTTATAACTGATGATAAAATTGAAATCAAAGCAATTGAGGAAACCAAAAAAAATAGTAGTGTGAAACTAGGTGATACTATTGCAAGGGTATATGATAGTGGTAAATTGGTTTTTCCAGTACATGTTTATTACTCGATTATGGAATTAGTAGAAAACTCTTTAACATTAAAGGATTATTTGAAAGTTAGAACAAGTTTTATCTCAGCGTTAAAAGAGATTTCTTCATCTGAAATAATGCTAGAGAAAAATTCTGTGTTTGATATTATTCTTCAGGAGGGAGTGAATCTGTGTATTTATTTTTTGAGAGATATTTCGTATTTGATAAAGTACAAGATAAGACACGGAGATTTGAATCCAGGAAATATTATGATTGGAGGATCAATATTAACTGATAACCTTAGTGATTTAATTGATGAATATAATAAAGTCAAGGAAAATAAAAAATGTAATTCAGTTGAATTTGAGAAAATCAAACAAGAAATATTATGTTATAAAAATAATTTCTATAATGAAGTATTTGTGGGTGAAATTAGGCAAGATAGATTACAGGTTAAATTAATTGATCTAGGTACTAGCCATGTAAACCCAAGTACTGTTGAAAAGACTAATCAGAGAGATTCATGGTTTATTTTCTCTACAATTAGAGATATTTTAGCGCCGATATTTGAGGAGTTGTCAATTGATTTTCATGATTATTTTTATTTGAAACAAGTTGGTCAAAGCCATGTAAAAAAATTAGAATATAATTTCAAACTAGAAGAGTATTCTGAATTAGGGGAATACTATGCATCTAATCTGTGTCCTTCTGTTCAATTTCATGTTGAAAATGGTAAATTGGATTTATCAACACTTTCTATTGATGAAAAAACTACTATCGTACAGCAATGGAGCACTCACAATTCATTTTCTGATGAGTTAGATATACTAATTCAAAAGTGTACGAATAGTCCTCTATTAACTGTTTCAAAGGTTGATGATATAATTATTAAAATATTAATCGAAGAAGGAGAAGTTTTCAACACCTTACAAATCCTACCTCATAAATTGCAATTTAAACTGGTTTCGAAGGAATTGATGTTTGAGAGTAGTACTCAATATAATGGACAGATTCCTTATCAAATGTTAAGTTATGAAATGTTCAAGTTTGTAGCGGTTACGAACTTACTACTTGGCTCAATATTTCATCAAGGAAACTTAGATTTGTTAAGAGACAAATCTAATCCAATTTATAGAGATCTAGTAAGTATTATTAATTATAATAATGTATCTTCATTTGAAGATGTTTCACATAGATTTTTTATTTCAGATATTTTTGATTATAAATTTTATGAAACAGGTAGTATACTTTTAAATTTAAATAAAGATAAGAAGCTATGGTCTAACAATATTTTAATTGATTTCGAATCGTACATTAATGATTTTATACAAGCTGTTAAATTAGTCAAATAGTACAATCCTAACAATTTTTAGACTAAATTTCGTTTGATAGGATGGGTAGTCACTAGTACCACATGTTGAGGCGGTATCACTACTTGTACGAACTGAGGCATCAGCGAAGTAGAAGCAGATGTTCTGCCCATGGGATAGCTGTCGTAGAGTAAGGAGTTTACGACGAAATGATACGGTAAGTCCGAATCGTCTAGTATGTAGTATTGCTGGTGCGATCTTAGTCAGTTTATAATAAAATGATATGTTTTAAGAAAAAATTATAATTTAGAAACGTGAATAAACTTGTTTAAACTTTATATATCTTTAGAAAGTGTGAAAGATTGGACGAACAAATTTTTTTGATGGGTGGAAATCCGCTAAATGATCATTCCTGTCTTGTATTGGATAAACTTGGAAACATCGCAGAGAAGATTGACTAGTTTTAATCATGCGAATCTGAATCTACGAAACTAAAGTATTGACGAAATGAATAATGAAAAGCCTTGATTGTAAGACTTTTTTTTTGTTTTTATGATAGAATATAGGTAGTTATAATCGAGAGCAACTAAGAAGCAGTAAAAAAATATTATACGTAGAATAATCAAGATTAGGAAGATAAAATGACAGAAATTGACAAAAAGAATTTAAAAAATTATCTTTATTGTACATTTGGAATTACTTATATAGCTTGGGGGCTTCTTGCCATATTTACTCAATCTCATATTTTGGGATTAGAAACATTTATAGGGAGAATGTTACATATAGTAGGTGCACTTGGTCCAGCTATTGCAAGTGGCTTTTATTTGAAAAGGAATAATATAAAATTTAAACATTTTTTATTTACTAAAAAAATAGTATCCTTTATTCAATGCTTCTTAAACGGACAGGAATGTCTTTTAAGAATAACTGGATAGACAGGGAAGGCAGAGTATTTATCTATTTTACTGTTGAAGAAATTATGAGAAGAATAAATATCTCAAAGCCGATAGCTATAAAAACATTTGATGAACTCGATATGAAAAAAGGAATCGGACTGATTGAAAGAGTAAGGCTTGTCTGCCTTTCTAATCTTGAGAATCTTAATGCGGTATTTATAAATGAAGGCATGAGCCAATCTGAAAGATTGGAAAAATTAAATGCAATAGCTATTGAACAAATGAAGATACTATCTGAAAGTGAATCAATTAAAAAATTGAAATAGAGTAATAATATTTGGTATATAGCGAAGGTGATTAGAGTAAAATCTAACCGTCTTTTTTGTTTGAAAAAAGAAGGAGGAAAAAATGCGAATAAATGATTTTCATAACATTTTGGAGCTAATAAAACAAGATGTTTTGTATAATGAAGCAGAATATCTAAAGTTCCTAAAAGTTGTCGGAAACAATCAAAGGTATTATTTTAGAAGTCAATTAAGTATATATGATAAAAATCCTGAAGCGACAGCCTGTGCCAAGTTCGACTACTGGAGGGAACGCTTTAATCGAACGGTTATGCGAGGGCAGAAAGGGATACCAATTTTAGAGGATTACGGCACATATAAAAAGGTGGACTATATCTTTGATATAAGCCAGACAGTTTCAAAAAACAGGCATTGCGTATACGAATACACCGGATGAAAGGCATGGGATTCAGTACGAACTGAATTTAGAAGCTAAAACATGGACACAGTATATTGATGATACTCCAATCAAAACAGAGAGCTTCGACTATGAAAACAAGGGAGAAAACGAAGCTCTAAGGAATATGAAAAATGAAATAGAGATATCCTCTTTTGAAGATTTAGTCTATGTGGATTCCGAGGACTTAAAGGCAGCTCTCGGACTGGACATTGATGATGAGGGAAACTTCTATAATCCGCTTGCAAAAGACTTAGATAATGATGGAATTGCTGACAGATATGACAATGATTTTAGCGACAGCGACTATTTTGAGTCAACCTTTGATGTGGAGGATAATGTTCATAGTAAAGGAGAAACTACACAAAAATCAGAGTACAAGCCGTCTATTTTAGGTCAGATAAGAGCCTATCAAAATGAAAGCAAAACAGGAGAAAAACAAACAACGAAAGAACAGGAATATGCAATATAAGGGGGCGAAAGCCCCTTTTACTATGAAAGGAGAATACAAAACAATAAGAGATAAAATTGAAGATATGGTAAATGATAACCATAAAGACTTTGTTAAGGCAATTATCAGCATGGAAAAAGGCATTAACGATGAAAGTGCTTTAGACAACCTCTATGACGCTTATATGGACAATGACAGCCTTAATTTGCTACATGAGGAATTTGACTATATGATTGAGGATTTAAGAGAACAGGGACAGATAAAAGACTTACCTTATGCTCAAGAAGAAAAGGATAATCTTATCAATATTGTCGGAAATATTATTGGGGAGGTCGATGTAGTTGAAAGGGAAAATAAGAACGGAAAAGCCTTTAAGGTAGCAAATTTCTCTGTGGTATCTAAAAATGATGAGGGTAATAAGGTATATCATAATTGCTCTGCCTATGGAGAAAAAAGTGATATTCCAAAGGACTTTAAGCAGGAATATTTTGTTAAGCTCTTTGGACAAATAAGAACTTCAATTGATGATAACGGGAAAGAGCATAGCAATATCAGGATACTTTCTTCAAAGCTATTAAAGACAAAAGAGCAGATGAAAGGCAAAGAAGAAAAGAATGATTCTGTACTTGGAGCTATCAAAAAATATCAGGCTGAAGAAAAGGAAAAACCTAAAGAAAAGAAAGAAGCTGAAAGATAAATCTATGGTCGGTGTGGTCTTAGGACTGCACCGGCTCTTTTTTATTCATGAATGATTACTAATATAACCTTTAATATAGAAAATTAAAATTTATGATATTTGTCCCAAAAGTATAGAAACATGTCCCGATTTGTGGTATAATAAAGAAAATAGGAGGTATGGCAATATGAAAAAACAAAATGTTTTAAATTTAATAAAATACCATGTGGAAAGGAATGAAAATTCCTTTAGAAATGAGGCGATAGCAATAGCAAGATATTTTGATAGCATAGGAGATTATCAGTTATCTGAATATATTATGGGGTTAATGTCCGAAGCAAATTTATATTCACCACAAAGTAGTGATTTTGAAAGTGAGTTTTTAAAACAAGTAGAAATAAGAAATTTAGAGGCTTTAAATTTACCACTTGAAATAACAGAAGACATAAAAGGTATTATTAACGCTGTAAACCATAATGTTGGTATTAATAAATTTTTATTTGAAGGATTACCGGGAAGTGGAAAAACAGAAGCAGCCAAAAATGTTGCAAGATTATTGGATAGATCTCTTTTTAGGGTGGATTTTGAAAACTTGATAGATAGCAAGTTGGGACAGACTAATAAAAACATAATAAAAGTATTTAGAGAAATAAATATGCTTCCAAATGCAAATAAGGTTGTGGTTTTATTTGATGAAATTGATGTTATTGCTTTGGATAGAATTAATTCTAATGATATTAGAGAGATGGGAAGAGTAACATCTACAATTTTAAGAGAATTGGATAGATTGACAGACCTTAATAAAGAGATTGTACTTATTGCAACAACTAATCTATATTCAAATTTTGATAAAGCATTAATTAGGAGATTTGATGCTGTTATTAATTTCAATAGGTATAGTGATGAGGATTTAATAGAAGTTGCTGAATATTATTTTTCTTCATTTATCAAGAATTTTAAAGGAATATCCAAGGATACAAGATTATTTAAAAAAATATTAAAGACAGCAAAGAAAATACCTTATCCCGGGGAATTAAAAAACATTATAAAAACATCACTTGCATTTAGCGATGTTGGTTCTGAGTATGATTATTTGAAAAGATTATACAATAGTTTGATAGGGAGTTTGGATCAAAAGGATATAAACCAACTTCATGAAGAAGGATTTACTGTAAGAGAAATAGAAAAATTAAAAGGTGAGTCTAAAAGTGCAGTATCAAGAAAGTTAAAGAGGGAGGAAGTAGATAGTGAATAATGTCGTGGAATTAAAAGGGAAACGCTTTGTGCAAGCCAGTAAAAATGGTATGCGTGGAGGCATAGCCATGAATGGGAAAGTGGAAGTCAGTACAGAGCATTTATTAAGATTAAGATCTCAGCTAATTCAGATTAAAGAATTCTGGGATAAAGAAACAAAGCCGTTTGAAGGTATTTTGGTTAGTGTTTATTATAATAAGATTGCTGCAAAAAGTAACCGGATTTCTGGACTTTTTAAAGGAACGGCTTCTAATGATGCAATTGTTGGAGCAAAATTTAATAGAGATAAGAGTAAACATATTATCACATATTTTCTTGACGAGTATGACTTGACTAAAAGCATAGAGTTGATTACAGATACTTCCAATATATTATCTCAAAAATTTGCAGGGAAGATTAACAAAAACATGTTTGAAGATAAAAATATTGTTAATTCGGCAGTTTTTAAAGAACTTTCTGTAAGTATGTCTACATTCAAACAAGTGATTGCAGATGCATCATATATTGATTCCTTTGAAGTAGAGTTACCTACAATGGATGTAAAGCAGAGTATTATAACTTTGTACGATGTAAGAAAAGATACAAAATTATTATTTGAAAGATTAGGGATAGATATTTTAAGTAGCAGAATTTTAGATAATCAAACGATTTACTTAGATGAAAATCAGGTAGAAGTACTTTTTGAAAAAGCACCCTATCTTGTTTCAATGGCAACAGTTGATTTGTCAAGTTTATCACCCGATGATTTTATCAATGAGTATCAAACAAAAATGGTAACTATACCATCCCCAACTATTGAACCGACGATTGGAGTGATAGATACCTTATTCGATGAAAGTGTTTATTTTAGTGATTGGGTTGAATATCATGATATGGTTTCAGAAGATATACCAAAAAATCCAAAAGATTATAATCATGGGACAGCAGTATCTTCTATTATTGTTGATGGAGCAAGATTAAATCCTTGGTTGGATGATGGCTGCGGAAGGTTTAAAGTTAGGCATTTTGGAGTAGCGGTAGGTGCTGAATATTCTTCATTTTCAATAATAAAGAAAATAAAGAGTATTGTGGTAAATAATTCAAATATAAAAGTCTGGAATATTTCACTTGGCAGTAATCAGGAAATTAATGACAACTTTATTTCTGCTGAAGCTGCAACATTAGATAGAATTCAGTTTGAAAACAATGTAATATTTGTTGTGGCAGGGACAAATAAACCGAGTGTAGATATAGTAAAAATAGGATCTCCGGCGGATTCTGTTAATAGCATAGTTGTAAATTCAGTTAGTAAGAATGGTCTGTCTACTAAATATGCTCGTAAAGGATTAGTATTATCTTTCTTTGCAAAGCCTGATGTGAGCTATTATGGTGGCAGTGAAGAAGAGTACATTAGGGTTTGTGAACCTTTAGGGGCTGCGAGTGTTGCCGGAACTTCTTATGCTGCACCTTGGATTGCGAGAAAATTATCTTATTTAATTGATGTGTTAGGACTTAATAGAGAAGTTGCAAAAGCCATGATTATTGATGCTGCAAGAGGTTGGGATGAAAAACCGACTCCTGAGGAAGTTGCTTTATATGGGCATGGAGTTGTACCAATTCATATAAACGATATTATTCAAACAAAAGATGATGAAATTAAATTTGTGGTATCAGACATTAGCGAAAAATGGAATACTTATAACTACGATTTTCCAGTTCCTCTAAAAGATAATAAGTATCCATATATTGCGAAGGCTACGATGTGTTATTTTCCATTGTGTGATAGATTGCAAGGTGTTGATTATACAAATACGGAATTGAATTTACATTTTGGGCGAATAGGGGATGATAAAAAAATTAAGGATATTAAGGGAGATAAACAGAATACAGAAGACACCTTAGAGGGAGAAAAAAATTATCTTTTGGAAGGTGAAGCCAGAAAGCAGTTTAGAAAATGGGACAATGTAAAGTATATTGCAGAGAGTGCTACAAAAAGAATGATACCAAAAGACTCTTATAGAAATAAGAATTGGGGCATGGAAATAAAAACAAATAACCGATTAGCTCCTCAAGATGGTGTAGGAGTTAGATTTGGTGTTGTTGTAACACTCAAAGAAATGAATGGAGTTAATAGAATTGATGAATTTATCAGAAGTTGTACACTAAATGGTTGGCTGGTAAATGTAATCGATGTTGTTAATAGAGTAGATATTCACCAAAAAGTTAATGAAGAGATTGAGTTTGAATAGATGTTAAATGACGGTATCAAAGGAGGATTAGTAGTAAATGATATTCACAGAAGAGCAATTAAGAAAATATGCAAAACCTTTGAGTGAAACAGAGGAAAATCAATGTAAAAATGCCATAAGAATGGTAGTTGATGCATTAAAAACTATCGGATTTAATGAAAGGACTTCCATTCAAAAAATGTATAGTGAGACACCTTCATTTGAAGTTATGATGAAGAGTAATGATGATTATGAGGTTAAAATATTTTTACAAGGATCTTATGCAAACAATACTAATGTTAGACAGCATAGTGATGTAGATATTGCTGTTGTTCAAATAGATCAATTTAGACCAAAATATAGAGTTGGTGTTTCTAAAACTAATTATGGTTTTATAAGTGCAATTTCAAAAAGCAAGACTTTTAAAAATATAGTTCAATCCGCATTAGAAAATAAATTTGGTGATGATGTGGAAAGAAAAAACAAATCTATTAAAATACATGGAAATTCTTATAGAAAAGATGCTGATTCGGTTCCAGCATTAAGATATAGGGATTACTCTTGTGATTACAGGTTTGATCCAGAAAATTATGTAGGAGGAATACTTATCAAAGCTGATGATGGAACTGAAGTAATAAATTATCCGGAACAACATATTAAGAATGGAATAGATAAGAATAAAAGAACAAACTTATATTTTAAGAAAATGGTTAGAATAGCAAAAGAGATGAGGTATCAAATGCAAGATGAAAGATACGAATTTGCACAGAAAGCAAGCTCTTTTGGTATAGAATGCTTACTTTATAATGTTCCTGATGAAATTTTTACAAAGTATGATTGTTACAAATATATTTTTGATGATATTGTAGAGTTTCTTTATGATAATAAACATAACATTAATAGCTTTGTTGAAGTTAACGGTATTAAAAAATTATGCTATGATTCTGCTGATAGAGAGAAGGTATATAAAGGATTCATAGATGAGTTAAAAGGATTTTATAGTTATGAAATCTAAAATGGAATCACTGATAAAATTATCTGGAATAATTATAATTCTTATTTTCATTATATTGTATAAGTTTAAGAAGCCTCAGTCGGGTTTGGATTATTGGGATTTGATTTTAGAGTCCGCTGGATATTCTGTTATTGCAATAGCTATATATGAAAGATATTTATGGAAATACAATCCTTTTGTGAAAATACCAAGATTAAAGAAAAAATATACTGGAGTTTTAAGTTATAACTATAAGGGTGAATCTGGAGAAAAAGCAGTTGAAATTGAGATTAAGCAAAGTTTTCTTTATACAGATGTGAAACTCAAATCTGATGAAATAAGCAGTAAAACTACTACCAGCAATTTAATTGAAGAAAATGGAGGATTCGTGTTATATTACACTTATATTACTAATCCTTTAAGTAGATATAGTGAAAAAAATCCAATACAAATAGGCACTTGCAAATTGCAAATTGATAAAATTGACAGCATAAAAGGAAGTTACTGGACTAATAGAAAAACAATAGGAGATTTAACTTTGAAAAGTGAAGAGTAGAGATGGAAGCTATCTCTCCATCTCCTTACCCATATAAATTCCTTAGTTTTTGCGTATTTTATAAAGTTCATCCATATCGGATTTTGAGGAGGAATACTCTTGCATTAGGGTATTCTTTTTTTCTTGCAATTTATTAAGTTTATCTAAAATATCTTTTGAATTTGGGAGCTTGGAATAGGATTTTTTAAGCTCTGAAAGGGCAGTTTCATAGAGCTTGATTTGAGATTTGTATTCCTCAAAAAATGTCTTGTCAGACGGATTTGCCTTATATTCTTTGTAGTAAGATCGATACTTTTTAACAGTATGAATTTGTTCCATAGTGGCATAAAGCTCCTGTATTTCCTTTTCAATATCCTTGATTTGATCTTGTAAATTTTGTCTTTCATCAGCAGTTTTTTGAATGTATTCATCAAGCTGCTTATCTTTATTTTAGATAGTTAATTGACAATATTTAGAAGCTAGTCGTCTGATATAATCTGCTAATCTTTACTCAACCGATATTTTGTATTCTAAAAATTCTTATTAAATAATTTTTCAATGTTTTTATAAATCAATCTCCAGTACGTCGTATTTTTCTTTTCAGCATTTTCATTATATAATAGCATTACATGTAATGATGGATGTAGCTACGCTAACATTTCTATTTAAAAATTAAGGAGTATTATCAATGAAAAAAGCAATGTTAATTATCAACCCTACTTCTGGTGGCGAGAAGGCTTTGGATTACAAAGATAAGCTGGAAAATAAAGCAAAAGAATACTTTGAGCACGTGGAAACCAAAATTACCGAAAAGGCGCTGGATGCAACACATTTTGCTGAGGAAGCTTCTAGTGAGCAGTACGATGCAGTGGTTGTTTTCGGTGGAGATGGGACTGTCAACGAAGTCATTTCGGGTATTGCTGAGAGAGACTACATTCCTAAGTTAGGGATTATCCCAGGAGGTACGGGTAACCTCATTACGAAACTGTTGGAAATCAATCAAGACATCGATGGGGCGATTGATGAACTGGATTTTGATTTAACCAACAAGATTGATATCGGTAAAGCAAATGACAATTATTTTGGTTATATCTTTAGTATCGGTTCACTTCCTGAGGCGATTCACAATGTTGAAATCGAGGACAAGACAAAATTCGGTATTTTAGCCTATGCTGTAAATACCATGAAGTCTGTCATGACGGATCAGGTATTTAACATTAAGATTGAGACAGAAAATGGAAATTATGTTGGTGAAGCGAGCCATGTTTTGGTTCTTTTGACAAATTACTTCGCTGATAGGAAAATTTTTGAAGAGAACAAAGACGGCTATGCCAATATTTTGATTCTGAAAGATGCTTCTATATTCTCTAAATTATCCGTCATTCCTGATTTACTAAAAGGAGATGTTGTGGGCAATGATAATATTGAGTATATCAGAGCGCGTAATATTAAGATCTCTTCAGATAGTGAATTGGAGTCAGACGTTGACGGTGATAAATCTGATAACCTACCTGTAGAAATCAAGGTACTAGGCCAACACATTGAAGTATTTTCAAAACCGAAAGAGGAGAAGGTAAAAATTAGTTTATCTTTCACAACGAAATCGAGTTTTATATCAATGATTGGAGGAGGAATGAATTCTCTATTTGATGAATTTCGAACAATCTGTTCTCATTTAAACAAAGTCGGAATCACACCGACGCTCATGGGGTCTTTGGGTTTTGAATACCGTTCAAATGAAGAATGGGGGCCGTCTGACATTGACATTCATGTGCCTGGTGACTCTAGAGGTTGGGAAGCTCCTGACCATCTCAGAATCTATGACTGGGACAAGATAATGAAAGTGATGAATCACTTAGGTTACGCCTTAATAGATATTCATGAGCATGAATTCCAAAAGGATGGTCTGAGTGTTGAATTCGGAAGTATTGATTCTTTACCTGATTTTGCAGGAGTTTCGGAATCGGATATAGAGCTGATTCATCTCGATGACATCACGTTTCGTGTTCCAAACCTAGAACAGTATTTAAGTATTTACAAGGCTTCTTCCCAAGATTCTTATCGAAATGAGCACAATAACAATAAGGATTTTAAAAAAATTGAGTGGCTGGAAAGACATTTGTAAATCATCATTTGAAAAGTAGCAAGTTGTAAGACTGCCTGCTTTTTTATTTATAGAACCAAACCACTAGAATCTACGGACATTCCTTGCAAATAGTTTACAAAAATAGTATACTGGATTTATTGTTTTTTGAAAACGTTTTCGTGAAATTAAATTTAAAATGTAGGAGACAAGTTAATGGAATTAAGTGCTATTTACCATAGGCCTGAGTCGGAGTATGCCTATCTTTATAAGGATAAGAAACTTCATATTCGGATTCGAACTAAGAAAGGGGACATTAAAAGCATCAACTTGCATTATGGTGACCCTTTTATCTTTATGGAGGAGTTTTATCAGAATACAAAAGAAATGGCCAAAATAACTTCTGATACCTTATTCGATTATTGGCAGGTTGAAGTGTCAGTTGACTTTGCACGTATCCAGTATCTCTTTGAACTCAAGGATACAGAAGATCAAAGTATTTTGTATGGCGATAAAGGGTGTGTGGAAAATTCTCTAGAACATCTTCATGCTATTGGAAATGGATTTAAGTTACCTTATATACATGAGATTGATGCCTGCAAGGTTCCTGACTGGGTTTCAAATACGGTATGGTATCAGATATTTCCTGAGAGATTTGCAAATGGAAATGCTCTATTAAACCCAGAAAAGACTTTAGACTGGGATTCATCTATCACACCTAATAATGATGATTTCTTTGGTGGTGATTTACAGGGGATTATTGACCATCTGGATTATTTGCAAGACTTGGGTATTACTGGACTATATCTTTGTCCCATCTTTGAATCTACGAGCAATCACAAGTACAATACGACAGATTACTTTGAAATCGACCATCATTTTGGAGATAAGGAGGCCTTTCGGGAGCTGGTCGAACAAGCGCATCAGCGTGGCATGAAAATCATGCTAGATGCTGTATTTAATCATATTGGTTCGCAATCGCCTCAATGGCAAAATGTTATCGAAAATGGTGAGCAATCTGCTTATAAAGATTGGTTCCATATACAACAATTCCCAGTGACAACTGAAAAGTTAGCCAATAAGAGAGATTTACCCTATCATGCTTTTGGTTTCGAGGACTATATGCCTAAGCTAAATACAGCCAATCCAGAGGTCAAGAATTATCTTTTAAAGGTTGCGACTTATTGGATTGAAGAGTTTGATATCGATGCTTGGCGTTTGGATGTGGCTAATGAGATTGACCATCAGTTCTGGAAGGATTTTCGCAAGGCAGTTTTAGCTAAAAAGACTGATCTTTATATTTTAGGAGAAGTCTGGCATACGTCTCAGCCTTGGCTAAATGGCGATGAGTTCCATGCGGTCATGAATTATCCTTTATCTGATAGTATCAAGGATTATTTCTTACGAGGGCTTAAGAAGACGGACCAATTCATCGATGAAATCAATGGCCAATCTATGTATTACAAGCAGCAGATTTCAGAAGTTATGTTTAATCTCCTAGATTCGCATGATACAGAACGAATCCTGTGGACTGCAAATGAAGACGTTCAACTGGTCAAATCAGCTCTAGCCTTTCTCTTTTTACAAAAGGGAACATCCTGTATTTATTACGGAACAGAGTTATCTTTGACCGGAGGACCAGACCCAGATTGTCGACGTTGTATGCCTTGGGAACGTGTATCAAGTGACAATCATATGCTGAATTTCATGAAGCAGCTGATTAATATTAGAAAACAAGCGTCATCAACCATTCAGCATGGCAAGTATAGCCTAAAAGAAATTAAAGCTGATGTAGTAGCCTTGGAATGGAAATACGAAGGACAGGTCCTCAAAGCTATATTTAACCAATCAAAAGATGATTATCTTTTAGAGAAAGAAGCAGTAGCACTAGCAAGCAATTGCCAAGAATTTGAGAATCGGCTTGTCATCTCTCCAAAAGGATTTGTGATTTTTCATTAAAGAGCAATTATGAGCGACAGGAAAGTTGTAGTATAGAGAAGACTTTACAAACAGACTATTTGTCCTCTTGCTACAAATGATATATAATTTAACATAGAGAAAATAGGAGGACTAATCGAATGGAATTAAAAGATTTTACAGAAAAAGAACAGGAAATGATTAAGAAGGGACTTACGACGTCTAAGATTAGTGACAAGGAAACTGCTGAGAAGATTCTTGCGCTAGTACCACAAGACTTGATTAAGCGAATTCCATTTTTCGTCAGAAAACATGCTACGACACGTACTATTAAACGCATTTCAATTGAACACCCTGAACTCTACGCTGCAGCTCAAACAAGTGGTGAAATACCAGAAAAAGAACGCGAAGAATTGCGTCAGATTATCACGACTATCTTTGAGCAAAAGATGAATAAGCATAGTATTAAGTAGAGAATGAAAAAATATTTTATTGGCGGTCTGGGAAGCAATATCTATCATAGCAAGGATTTTCTTCAAGAACTAGATTCGCAGGTTTATTTTCTAAGTCCATATGAAAAGCATCTTCGAGATGAAACAGAATTGAAATTATGGTTTAAAAATGAGATTGTAGAAGGAGACTCTATCTGTCTGATAGGTCATTCTCTTGGAGGAGATTTGGCGCGTTATCTCGCATCGGAATTTCATGAAGTGAAAAAACTGATTCTTTTGGATGGTGGCTATCTAGATTTAGATAAGATTTTAACTTTAGATGCGGAATTAGAGGAAACTAAAAACTATATCAAATCTCAAGTCGTTTCAGACTTAGCTCTTCTTATTTCTAAAGAAAAATCTGAAGCAAAGCATTGGTCAGAAAATATGGAGAAAGCCGTAAGACAGTCATATCACTGGAATTCTAAGTATAATAGATATGAGTTAGCTATAAAATATGAAAATATAGAAGCGATACTCCGCCTACGGAGGAAAATACAAGCTTTTAAGAGAGAAGTGGGAGATACCTTGTTTATCAGTCCTCGCTATCCTAATGAAGCTACATGGAGAGAGGAAGCCCTAAAAGAATTGCCAGACTATTTTGATACTATTCTTTTAGAGAACTTTGGCCATGAGCTTTATACTGAAGCCCCTAGAGAAATCGCTAGTCTAATTAATGAGTGGCTCGCTTATTCTCAATGAGCTACTTGCATTACTTAAAATGTTATAAGATTTAAATCTAAAAATCATTATTACTCATATAACAAAAAACGAACAGGCTCTTTTTCTGTCATTCAGAAGAGAACTTGTTCGTTTTTATCTTGCTTTTTTAAAACACGCGATACACATAGGGATTCTCTGGTTTATCGACTTTGGTAAAACTATCGATTTCCAAGGTTGGGAGGTTTTGTTTGAGTTCTTTATGATAGTGATTGACCAGTTTTCCTTTGGCTGTTATCCAGGTATTATTCTCATACTGACGGGTATTTCCCTTGGTCAGCAATCCATAGACACCAGAATCTGCGATACAATGGATAATGCCGAAGCGGAATAGAAATTGGCTATTGGCATGACTGGGGTCGTTATAGACAAAGCCTGTGAACTGGACTGTCTTGCCCTCAAATTCATCTGGATAGTCGTAGATGGCTTCCATGACTTCCATATAGTTTTCGTTGGTAATCTGAATGCTATCTTGGGATAAGTATTTATTCGCCGAAGTTCGCATTTCCTTTTCATAAGCTGCTTTTGAAAAATAAGAACTGGTATCTGGTTTCAAATATTGGCTTGTCGTTCCTTCACTGGTCTGAATGGCTTGATCCGTGCCTTCTGATAAAGGAAAATGGTAGCCTTTGGCAGAAACGGTCTGAGAATCCAAGCTAACAGTTGGAAAAGTTAAACCGACGACAATAGGAATGGCAAGAAGAGCAATACTAGTTCCTTTAGATAATCGGCTATTCAGATGACTGTGGGTTTTGACTTGCTTCATCCAGATATACAGCTGGACGATTGCCAAGATAAAGGAAAGCACCATGGAAATATAGGCCAGATAGGAATAGTGCATGTTGATGTACTGGTTTAATTTGCCGGACAGATGGAGATAAATAGTCAATTCAAAATAGCCAGCTAAAACTAAAAATCGAATCATAGGACGACTCCAATCAAGAGAGAATATACTAAGACAACGAGTGTCACAATCGTAATGAACTGACTGATAAATCGTGCTTTCAAGTAATTTTTCATCATGAGAATATTTTTGATATCCAGCATTGGGCCAATTACGAGAAAGGCCAAAACTGGTGCTAAGCCGAAACTCGAGAGAAGAGAAGATCCGATAAAAGCATCAGCCTCACTACAGAGAGAAAGAAGAAAGGCTAAAATCATCAAGAGCAGGATGGCAAAAAGAGGGGTTGCACTGATAGAGGTCAGAATCCGTGTCGGAACATAGACCTGTATAACAGAGGCAAAGAGACAGCCAAATACCAAATAACGCCCCGTATCAAAAAATTCATCAATGGCCTGCACAAAGACCTGAAAAACTTTTTTTGCAGAGCTCAAGTGAGAAAAATCATGCTCATGACAAGCCAACCGATCTTCTTTTTGAATCGGTTCTTGCCAGAAAAATCCTAGAAAAATCCCAAGTATCACAGCCACAACGATGGAACCCAGAGCTCGCAATAGGGCGATATGGAAGGAGTTGCCAAAGGCAGAATAGGTCGCAAAGAGAACAATGGGATTGATAACAGGTGCTGTCACAAGAAAGGGAACGGCTGTGTAACTGGGAACCTTTTTTTCCAGAAAACGATTGATAATGGGGACGATTCCACATTCACAAGAAGGGAAAAGCATCCCGACAAAGGTCCCAAAAAAGATTCTCCCCCAACGATTTCGAGGGAGAAAATGATAAACCTTTTCAGGTGTGATATAAACCTCAATCAGCCCTGAAACAATACTTCCTATCAGAACGAAGGGTAGGGCTTCAATGATTATAGAGAGAAAAATAGCCCCAGTCTGAAGCACACTAGAAGGGAGTTGTTGGAAAGCAGTCATCTAGTTTTTCTTTTCTGCTTTGGCTTTTTTCTCTTTGTCATCAGGGAAAGTGACTTGTTTCAAATCAGGGAGTTTAGCAAACTCCTCAAACATCTTGTCCAAGTCATCAGTTTTTGTAAATTTTACAGCCATAGGTGCACCTCGATTCTAAATTCTATCTCTATTATACTATTATTTTAAGGAAAAGGGAAAAGTTAAAATTGAGTATCTAACGAATAATAGAGCTTGATATATCCTGATATACACTATGATTGTGATATAATAGTTGTGGAATAACGGAGGAAATGATGGATCATGAAACAATCGGTCAGGTTACCGATGAAGTAAAAGAAATTTTTGATATTGTTCTTGAAGCGAGCGACATAAAGGTCAACAAAGACGGTTTGAGAAGCCATATGATAAAACGCCATCACAATGATGTGATTCATCATATTGAAGACCTGGAACTCATACTAAGGAACCCAGATTTCGTCGGGGTCAATCCACGAGAGAAAGACGCCAGTTTCGAATATGTTAAAAGATTTGATGATAATGTTCTTGTTGCCATCAAGTTACATAAAAGTGGAGATTTCTTTTATGTTCCGACCATGTATCGTTTACAAGATTACAAGTTACAAAGTCGTATTAAGTCTGGTAGATTGAGAAAACTTGACAAAAAAAGTAGATAGTGCTAGAATAATATTAACGAAAGACATTTGAGGGCAGAAAGGTTCCTGCCGCACCTTGAAAAAGGTATCTGAGATGCTGGGTACACCGACCAGCCAAGTGTCCGTTATTTCAAAGGAGGGAGCTTAATGCTCCTTTTTTGTTTAAAAATTTCAAAAAAGATTATCCCCACCGCAGGCTCAGGCTTGCGGTTTTTTATTTCTAAAAAACACGCATTTTGGTCGATTAGAAACAGAAATCTAAATTCTATTCTTCACCACAACAATTAGGATAAATAACTTTTAAGACGAGGGGTCTCCCTTCACCAAATTTGAGTCTGCTTATCCCTTCCTTTCACAAACGAGTCTCTTATTAAATTATAAGTTTACGTGCTCCTAGTCACAGTCAGTTGTGTTTGATGGAAAGAATGACACCTATAAAAATGCGAGGTAGTGACTATACCACTCACTTATTCACTTCCCCGTGATTTGTAGAAATGATAGGCTTTCTCACTATTATTATAAAACAAAATAAAGAGCACAACACTTTTTCATTCTGTGTTGTGCCTTGAGTGAAACGAAAGGAATTAATTATAAAAGTTTAAAAAGTCAATGTGTTACTCCAGGTCAGGAACATCTTCCAGAACTGGCTATTATGTCTGATCCATTAAATACTTTTGATATCATAGCTTGGTTAAAAAAAGGCGGTAATGCTCTATAAGTACAAATTATTGAGCTATAGCATATAAGTCTATTCCCTACATATTTTTTAAATGTTCTACGAGTTAATTTGAAATGTTTAGCTTGTGGTATAATAGATTCATGGATAAAAAATATGAAAAAATCTCCCAAGATTTGGGAGTGACGTTAAAGCAAATTGATACCGTTCTAAGTTTGACAGCTGAAGGGGCGACTATTCCCTTTATCGCGCGTTATCGCAAGGACATGACTGGTAGTTTGGATGAGGTGGCGATTAAGGCTATTATCGACTTGGATAAAAGTCTGAGCAATCTCAACGATCGTAAGGAAACTGTCTTGGCTAAGATTCAAGAGCAAGGCAAGCTGACTAAGGAGTTGGAAGAAGCTATCTTAGTAGCCGAAAAATTAGCAGACGTAGAAGAGCTCTATCTTCCATATAAGGAAAAACGTCGAACCAAGGCAACCATTGCCCGTGAAGCTGGACTCTTTCCTCTTGCTCGCCTGATTTTGCAGAATGTAGCTGACTTAGAGAAAGAAGCTGAGAAGTTTGTCTGTGAAGGATTTGTGACTGGTAAGGAAGCTTTAGCTGGTGCAGTTGATATCTTGGTTGAAGCCTTATCGGAGGATGTGACCTTGCGTTCCATGACTTATCAGGAGGTGCTGAGACACTCCAAACTTACTTCTCAAGTCAAGGATGAAAGTCTGGATGAAAAGCAAGTTTTTCAGATTTACTATGATTTTTCTGAGACAGTTGGGAATATGCAAGGCTATCGTACCTTAGCGCTCAATCGTGGGGAGAAACTAGGGATTTTGAAGGTCGGTTTTGAACATGCGACGGACCGTATTCTAGCTTTCTTTGCAGCTCGTTTCAAGGTGAAGAATGCCTATATTGATGAAGTTGTTCAACAGTCAGTTAAGAAAAAGGTCTTGCCTGCTATCGAACGACGCATTCGGACAGAATTAACCGAAAAAGCAGAAGAAGGGGCTATCCAACTCTTTTCTGACAATCTGCGAAATCTCCTCTTGGTTGCTCCACTGAAAGGGCGTGTGGTTCTTGGATTTGACCCAGCCTTTCGTACAGGTGCCAAGCTAGCTGTCGTGGATGCAACAGGAAAAATGCTGACAACTCAGGTCATCTATCCTGTTAAACCAGCCTCCGCTCGTCAGATTGAAGAAGCAAAACGAGACTTAGCCGACCTGATTGGCCAGTATGGCGTGGAAATTATTGCTATCGGAAATGGAACTGCCAGTCGTGAAAGTGAAGCCTTTGTGGCAGAAGTTCTTAAAGATTTTCCTGAGGTCAGCTATGTTATCGTCAATGAAAGTGGTGCTTCTGTCTATTCTGCCAGTGAACTAGCTCGTCAGGAGTTTCCAGACTTGACCGTTGAAAAACGCTCTGCTATTTCTATTGCCCGTCGCTTGCAAGATCCCCTTGCTGAATTGGTCAAAATCGATCCTAAGTCAATCGGTGTCGGTCAATATCAGCATGATGTCAGTCAAAAGAAATTGTCTGAAAGTCTGGACTTTGTCGTCGATACCGTGGTGAACCAAGTCGGTGTCAATGTCAATACAGCCAGCCCAGCTCTTCTTTCCCATGTCGCTGGACTCAACAAAACTATTTCTGAAAATATTGTCAAATACCGTGAGGAAGAAGGAAAAATCACTTCACGCGCTCAAATCAAGAAGGTTCCTCGTCTGGGAGCCAAGGCTTTTGAGCAGGCTGCTGGTTTCCTCCGTATCCCAGAAAGTAGCAATATCCTTGATAATACAGGAGTTCACCCAGAAAACTATGCTGCAGTTAAAGAGCTCTTCAAACGCTTGGATATCAAGGACTTGAATGAAGAGGCTCAAGGCAAACTCAAGTCGCTATCAATCAAGGAAATGGCGCAAGAGCTAGACCTTGGTCCAGAAACTCTTAAAGATATCATTGCAGATCTTCTCAAACCAGGTCGAGATTTCCGTGATTCCTTTGATGCACCTGTGCTTCGCCAAGATGTCCTAGATATCAAAGACTTAGTGGTTGGTCAGAAGCTAGAAGGTGTGGTGCGTAACGTCGTTGACTTCGGTGCCTTCGTTGATATCGGGATTCACGAGGACGGATTGATTCATATTTCCCATATGAGTCGCAAATTTATCAAACACCCTAGCCAAGTGGTGTCAGTTGGAGATTTGGTGACCGTTTGGGTCAAGAAAATTGATACTGAACGTGAAAAAGTTAATCTGTCGCTCCTCGCTCCAAATGAAACTGACTGATTACGTCAAGCAAGTTTCGCTAGAAGACTTCGGTAGACCTTTTATCCATCAAGCCCAGTGGAATAGGCGTCTACGTTCGACAGGTGGGCGATTTTTCCCAAAAGATGGGCATTTGGATTTTAATCCCAAGGTTTATCAGGAACTGGGGTTGGACGTTTTTAGGAAAATTGTCCGCCATGAACTCTGTCATTATCACCTTTATTTCCAAGGGAAGGGCTATCAACACAAGGATCGGGATTTTAAGGAACTTTTGAAAGCAGTGGATGGATTACGCTTTGTGCCATCCTTGCCCAATAGCAACTCCAAGCCAATCAAACTCTATCGTTGCCAGTCCTGCCAGCAAAGTTATCATCGCAAGCGAAGGATTGATACCAAACGCTATCGCTGTGGACTTTGTCGAGGTAAATTACTACTGATAAATCAGCCTGAGGACTGATGAAAGCCGAGCCTACCCGTGATATACTAAGTCTAACCTAGTAGAAAGAGGTAAAACCATGAACAGTAAATTTTATAAAATGAGACGAAATCGCATGATTTCAGGAGTTCTGGCAGGTCTAGCAGACAAATGGAACTTTGATGTTACCCTTGTTCGTTTCTTGTTTGCCATTTTTACAGTCGCAAACTTTGGACTTGGTGTGATTATCTATATCATCCTAGCTTCTATCATGCCAACCAAAGAAGAAATCGAAGCAGAAATGTACGGAACAGGCCCACGAAAACGCAAAGAAGCACAAGCAATTGACGATAATGAAGGCTGGTTTTGGTGAGGTAGAAACAATTATTTTACTGTTAGTCTATGAATTCGACTAATCTATTTTAAAATTTTTGAACCCTTGTATCCGCAAGGGTTTTCTTCTTGCCTTCTTTTTATGGTAAAATATTTTTAATAAAATGCCTACATTTCCCCCAATCTTACAAAAATGTAAGATTAAAGTCTCTTTTGTAAGGTTAGGTTATGGCAAGAGGTCTTTTTTTGATGTAAACTAGACTCATAAAGAACAAAGGAGTAACATCATGAAACAAATCTTACAGAAGAAAACAAGAAAACCAAGCCACAAAGATATTGAGCGTGTTCAACTGGGATGCGCTATGATGCAAGCAACATTTCATTTGATGGGATATTAAGAAAGGAGATTCTCATGACACTTTTAGATGTAAAACACGTTCAAAAAATTTATAAAACACGTTTTCAGGGCAACCAAGTAGAAGCCCTCAAGGATATTCACTTTACCGTGGAAAAAGGTGACTACGTTGCCATCATGGGTGAGTCTGGTTCTGGTAAATCAACTTTACTCAATATTCTAGCTATGCTGGATAAACCAACTCGTGGTCAGGTTTACTTGAATGGAACTGACACCGCAACCATTAAAAATTCACAGGCTTCTAGCTTCCGTCGTGAAAAGTTAGGCTTTGTCTTCCAAGACTTTAACTTGCTTGATACCTTATCTGTTAAGGACAATATCTTGCTTCCGCTTGTCTTGTCAAGAAGACCTATTACAGAGATGATGAAGAAATTGGTGGTGACAGCTGAGAATCTAGGTATCAACCAATTGCAAGAGAAGTACCCTTACGAGATTTCTGGTGGTCAGAAACAGCGTGTAGCAGTAGCCCGCGCCATCATCACAGAACCTGAAATCCTCCTTGCGGATGAGCCAACAGGAGCCCTTGATTCCAAGTCATCTGCAGCCTTACTTGATGTCTTTGATGAAATCAATGAGCGCGGCCAAACCATTCTTATGGTAACCCACTCAACAGCAGCAGCTAGCAGAGCTAAACGTGTACTCTTTATCAAAGACGGCATTCTTTACAACCAAATCTACCGTGGAGAGAAGACAGAACGTCAGATGTTCCAAGAAATTTCTGATACCTTGACTGTCATGGCAAGCGAGGTGAATTAGTATGTTTCGATTAACCAATAAGTTAGCGGTATCGAACTTGATTAAAAACCGCAAACTCTACTATCCTTTTGCGTTGGCTGTTCTCTTGGCAGTCACCGTCACCTATCTCTTTTACTCTCTAACTTTCAATCCAAAGATTGCGGAAATCCGTGGAGGTGAAACAATTCAAGCTACTCTAGGATTTGGTATGTTTGTCGTCACCCTTGCGTCAGCCATTATCGTCCTCTATGCCAATAGTTTTGTCATGAAAAACCGTTCCAAGGAACTAGGGATTTATGGCATGCTGGGTTTGGAGAAACGCCATCTGATCAGTATGACCTTTAAGGAGTTAGTGGTATTTGGGATTCTAACTGTTGGAGCGGGAATCGGTATTGGAGCCTTGTTTGACAAGTTGATTTTCGCCTTCTTGCTCAAACTGATGAAATTGAAAGTTGAACTAGTTGCTACCTTCCAGATGAAAGTTGTCATTACAGTACTTGTTGTCTTTGGTTTGATTTTCCTAGGTCTCATGTTCCTGAATGCTATTCGAATCGCCCGTATGAATGCCCTCCAGCTCTCGCGTGAGAAAGCAAGCGGAGAGAAAAAAGGTCGCTTTCTTCCTCTCCAAACCATTCTTGGTTCCATTAGTTTAGGGATTGGCTATTATCTTTCTCTTACAGTAAAAGATCCTCTTACAGCCCTAACAACCTTCTTCTTAGCTGTTTTACTGGTTATCTTTGGTACTTATCTTTTGTTCAATGCAGGGATTACCGTTTTCCTACAAATCTTAAAGAAAAACAAGAAATATTATTACCAACCAAATAACCTTATCTCAGTGTCTAACTTGATTTTCCGTATGAAGAAAAATGCGGTTGGACTAGCAACTATCGCAATTTTGTCAACAATGGTTTTGGTAACCATGTCAGCAGCGACTAGTATTTTCAATGCTTCAGAATCCTTTAAAAAAGTTTTAAATCCTCATGATTTTGGCATTAATGGACAAAATGTTGAAAAAGAAGACTTGGACAAACTCTTGAGCCAGTTTGCAAGTGATAAAGGTTATAAGATTAAAGAGAAAGAAGTTCTTCGTTACGCTTACTTTGGTGTTGCAAACCAAGAAGGTAGCAAGTTAACCATTTTTGAAAAAGGACAAAACCGTGTCCAAGTCAAAACAATTTTTATGGTATTTGACCAAAAAGATTATGAAAATATGACTGGTCAAAAACTGTCTCTATCAGGAAATGAGGTCGGACTCTTTGCCAAGAATGAGGGAGTTAAAGAACAGAAAACTCTAACTCTAAATGATCATCAATTTTCTGTAAAAGAAGAATTTACTAAAGATTTCATTGTAAACCATGTTCCAAATCAGTTTAATATTTTGACTTCTGATTACAATTACCTTGTTGTACCTAATTTACAAGCCTTTTTGGACCAATTCCCAGATTCGGCTATCTATAATCAGTTTTACGGTGGTATGAATGTAAGTATCAGTGAAGAAGAGCAACTAAAAGTCGCTGAAGAATATGAAAAATACTTACAAAAGTTTAATGCTCAATTAAACACTGAAGGTAACTATGTGTATGGTAGCACTCTAGCAGATGCTGGTGCTCAAATGAGTGTCCTCTTTGGCGGTGTCTTCTTTATTGGTATTTTCCTATCCATTATCTTTATGGTCGGAACCGTTCTGGTCATCTACTACAAGCAAATTTCTGAAGGATATGAAGACCGTGAGCGCTTTATTATCTTGCAGAAAGTTGGTTTAGATCAAAAGCAAATCAAGCAAACCATTAACAAACAGGTTTTAACTGTTTTCTTCCTTCCTTTGCTTTTTGCCTTTATACATCTAGCCTTTGCCTATCATATGCTTAGTCTGATTTTAAAAGTGATTGGTGTACTGGATACGACTATGATGTTGATTGTGACCTTGTCTATCTGCGCTATCTTCCTCATCGCCTATGTGCTGATTTTCATGATTACTTCAAGAAGTTATCGCAAGATTGTCCAAATGTAAAAAAAGATACCTCGACTTCAAAATCGAGGTATTTCTTGTATTCTAAATGCTGAAAAGTTGTCCGAGCAGGAAGGTAACTCCCATGGTCAAGAGGCCAATAGCTAGGTTCCGAATCATAGCTGTTTTGGTTGGAGCTTTTCCAAGTTTGGCACTAGTGTAACCAGTGAGAAGAAGGGCCACACCGACGATAAGGACGGTAGCAAGGATGCGGTATTCACTTGGGAAAATGGTAATTGAAAGCATGGGTGGTAAGCTACCAAGGAAAAAAGAAATAAAGCTAGAGATGGCAGCGTGCCAAGGATTGGTAAACTCTTCATACTCTATCCCGTATTTTTCCTCTACCAAAGCCTTGAGCGGATTATTTAAAAAGGCTTTGTTGGTGAGAAGTTGGGCTGATGTTTCACACTCGCCATTTTGAATATAGGCAGCATAGAGAGATTTTTTGGCTAGTTCCATATCTTGGTCTAGCAAGAGTTGCTCACGCGCAACGGCCGCTTCCTCGGTATCTTTTTGAGTTGAAACGGACACATATTCTCCACCTGCCATTGAAAAGGCACCGGCCAAAATAGCTGCAAATCCTGATAAAAAGATAATCCAGATATTGCTGGTAGCACTGGCAACCCCGATAACAACACCAGCAATGGAAATAATTCCATCATTGGCACCAAGAACACCCGCTCGTAGGATATTTAAACGACCTGCAAAATTTGAATCGATTTCGTGATTTGTTTCTGACATACTAATCTCCTTCTTATCCAGTATAAAGGAAAGAGGTAATGAAATCAATTTTTTAAAAGTATCTGAAAAAAGTTGCACGATTCTAATGATGTAGAAATTTCAGCATTTTTTCTGATAAATCAAACACCGAGGGTACTAAGTATAGAATTGCATAAAAAATTTTAAATTAAATATGAAAATCATTTTGTTCACTTTATAATCGTTTACAAGAGAATAATTAGTATTAAATCAAATAAAATCCAAATATTTTGCGAACTTTTTTATATTTTTTTCGTAAAAGGCTTTACAAGTTCTTAAAAACATGATATAGTAATAAAGCTTAGAAAATGAGATGATGTTTTCTAGCAAATATAAACCCGAGTAAAAAATGCCTACGGACAGGCAGGGTTGAATGCCGAAGCGTGGTTGAAAAACCACATTATTGATAGGGCTAAAAGCCTACTTTTATAAGTTGATGTTAGGACACTTGTCCTAATTCATAAATTTTAGTGTGGTGAAAGCACACGTCATCTTGTGAAACGATCAATAAAGTACGTAATATTTGCTACTAGAGAGTTAGGAAACATCGGGAACAGACATACTCAACAGAAACAAACATAAAAACGTCAGAAGATTGCAGAGCAGGTGAAAACCTGCTCTTTTTTCATGAGTCAACCTTTAGTTCCTTAGTTTTCATAAGGTCCTAAAAATATGGAAAGGAGTATGTCTTGAAGAAGTTAGATCAAAACCAAGCCCCAATTTATGAGGCCTTGGTGAAGTTACGCAAGAAAAGGATTGTTCCCTTTGATGTACCAGGTCACAAGCGTGGACGGGGAAATCCAGAACTTGTCGAACTCTTAGGTGAAAAATGTGTTGGCATTGATGTCAATTCGATGAAACCCTTGGATAATCTTGGCCATCCCATTTCGATTATTCGAGATGCGGAGGAATTGGCTGCAGATGCTTTTGGAGCTAGCCATGCTTTTCTAATGATAGGGGGAACAACCTCATCGGTGCAGACTATGATTCTTTCTACCTGCAAGGCTGGAGATAAGATTATTCTGCCACGTAATGTCCATAAATCTGCTATCAATGCGCTGGTTCTATGTGGTGCTATTCCCATCTATATCGAGATGAGTGTGGATCCTAAGATTGGTATCGCTTTAGGTCTTGAAAACGACCGAGTAGCCCAGGCCATAAAGGACCATCCAGATGCTAAGGCCATTTTGATTAACAATCCTACTTACTACGGAATCTGTTCAGACCTAAAGGGGTTGACAGAAATGGCTCATGAAGCTGGCATGATGGTTTTAGTAGATGAAGCCCACGGAGCACACTTACATTTTACTGATAAACTTCCAATTTCTGCTATGGATGCAGGTGCTGATATGGCAGCAGTCTCCATGCATAAGTCTGGTGGAAGTTTGACCCAAAGTTCGCTTCTTTTAATCGGGGAGCAGATGAATCCTGAATACGTACGTCAGATTATCAATCTTACCCAGTCAACATCCGCCTCTTATTTGTTGATGGCTAGTCTGGATATTTCGCGTCGCAACTTGGCTCTTCGTGGTAAAGAGTCTTTTGAGAAGGTCATTGAGTTATCAGAGTATGCTCGTCGTGAAATCAATGCTATCGGTGGATACTATGCCTACTCAAAAGAGTTAATAGACGGTGTTTCGGTTTGCGATTTTGACGTGACCAAGCTGTCAGTTTACACTCAGGGTATTGGTTTAACAGGTATCGAGGTTTATGACCTCCTACGAGACGAATACGACATTCAGATTGAGTTTGGTGATATTGGCAATATCTTGGCCTATATTTCGATTGGTGATCGTATCCAAGACATCGAGCGTTTGGTCGGTGCTTTGGCTGATATCAAGAGACTTTACTCGAGAGATGGAAAAGACTTGATAGCTGGAGAATATATTCAGCCCGAGTTAGTGCTGTCTCCACAAGAAGCCTTCTATTCAGAAAGAAAAAGTTTAACCTTGGATGATTCTGTTGGACAAGTCTGTGGAGAATTTGTTATGTGTTACCCTCCAGGAATCCCTATCTTGGCTCCTGGTGAACGCATTATACGTGAAATTGTAGACTATATCCAATTTGCCAAGGAACGTGGTTGCTCCCTCCAAGGGACGGAAGATCCTGAGGTCAATCACATCAACGTCATTAAGAGAAAGGAGAACTAGATGGATTTATGGTTTTCTGAAGTTCATACTCCAGATGTGAAATTGTCCCTGAGAACAGCCAAGCAACTCTACACTGGTAAAAGTGAATGGCAGGATATCGAAGTCTTGGATACACCAGCTTTTGGGAAAATACTGATTTTAAATGGGCATGTCTTGTTTTCAGATGCGGATGATTTTGTCTACAATGAAATGACCGTCCACGTTCCCATGGCTGTCCACCCAAATCCCAAGAAAGTATTGGTTATTGGGGGTGGTGATGGCGGTGTCGCCCAAGTATTAACACTCTATCCTGAGCTGGAACAAATCGATATTGTGGAACCAGATGAGATGTTGGTTGAAGTCTGTCGTGAGTATTTCCCAGACTTTGCTGCAGGGCTAGATGATCCTCGTGTTACCATTTACTACCAAAATGGGCTACGCTTTTTGCGAAACTGCGAAGATGATTACGATATTATCATCAACGATGCGACAGATCCGTTTGGCCATACGGAAGGGCTCTTTACCAAGGAATTCTACGGCAATAGTTATAGGGCTCTGAAAGAAGACGGTATCATGATTTACCAGCATGGGAGTCCCTTCTTTGATGAGGATGAGTCAGCTTGCCGAAGTATGCATCGCAAGGTCAATCAAGCCTTTCCAATCAGCCGGGTCTATCAGGCCCATATTCCAACCAGTCCAGCTGGCTATTGGTTATTTGGGTTTGCATCGAAAAAATACCACCCTGTCAAAGATTTTGACAAGGAAGGCTGGAAAAAACGCCAGCTTTTCACAGAATACTACACTGCAAACTTACATGTGGGGGCCTTCATGTTGCCTAAGTATGTAGAAGACATTTTAGAAGAAGAGGAAGGAAAAAAATGAGTCGTTTACTAGTTATTGGATGTGGGGGCGTTGCCCAAGTTGCTATTTCAAAGATTTGCCAAGATAGCGAAACCTTTACAGAAATTATGATTGCTAGCCGTACTAAGTCAAAATGTGATGACTTGAAGGCTAAACTGGAAGGCAAAACAAGTACAAAGATTGAGACAGCTGCTCTTGATGCAGATAAGGTTGAAGAAGTAATTGCCCTGATTGAAAGCTACAAGCCAGAAGCAGTTTTGAACGTAGCACTACCATATCAAGATTTAACCATTATGGACGCTTGTTTGGCAACAGGTGTTCACTATATCGATACAGCCAACTACGAAGCAGAAGACACAGAAGACCCTGAATGGCGTGCCATCTATGAGAAACGTTGTAAGGAACTTGGTTTTACAGCCTACTTTGACTACTCATGGCAATGGGCTTATCAGGAGAAATTCAAAGAGGCAGGCTTGACTGCTCTGCTTGGATCTGGCTTTGACCCAGGTGTAACTAGTGTCTTTTCAGCCTATGCCCTCAAACACTACTTTGACGAAATCCACTATATCGACATTTTAGACTGTAATGGTGGTGACCACGGTTATCCATTTGCGACCAACTTTAACCCAGAAATCAATCTACGCGAGGTTTCTGCGCCAGGATCTTACTGGGAAGATGGAAAATGGGTCGAAGTCGAAGCTATGTCTATCAAGCGCGAGTACGATTTCCCTCAAGTTGGACAAAAAGATATGTATCTCCTTCACCACGAAGAAATCGAATCATTGGCCAAGAACATTCCAGGTGTCAAACGCATTCGCTTCTTTATGACCTTTGGTCAATCATACTTGACGCACATGAAATGCTTGGAAAATGTCGGTCTCCTTCGTACGGATACCATTAACTTCAACGGCCAAGAAATTGTTCCGATTCAATTTTTGAAAGCTTTGCTTCCAGATCCTGCTAGCCTTGGCCCACGTACTGTAGGTAAAACCAATATTGGCTGTATCTTTACAGGTGTAAAAGATGGCGTTGAAAAGACCATCTACATCTACAATGTCTGCGACCATCAGGAATGCTACGCAGAAGTTGGTTCGCAAGCCATTTCTTACACGACAGGCGTTCCAGCCATGATTGGGGCAAAATTGGTTATGAACGGTACTTGGAAACAAGCTGGAGTTTACAACCTTGAAGAATTGGATCCAGATCCATTCATGGAAGCTTTGAATGAGTATGGTTTGCCATGGGTTGTGGTAGAAAACCCACAAATGGTGGACTAATGAAGCTAGAACAAGTACCCACACCAGCCTATGTCATTGACTTGGCCAAGTTAGAAGCCAACTGCCGTATTTTACAGCAAGTTCAGGAAGAAGCCGGTTGCAAGGTTTTGCTTGCCCAGAAAGCATATTCCCTCTACAAAACCTATCCCTTGATTAGCCAGTATCTGTCAGGTACGACAGCTAGTGGTCTCTATGAGGCCAAGCTAGCTAGGGAAGAATTTCCAGGAGAAGTCCATGTATTTGCGCCAGCCTTTAAGGATGCGGACTTGGAGGAATTGCTGGAGATAACAAATCATATCGTCTTTAACTCAGAGAGACAGTTGCGTAAACATGGGGCCCGTTGTCGGGATGCTGGTGTAAGCGTGGGTTTGCGACTTAACCCTCAGTGTTCAACTCAAGGTGACCACGCGCTCTATGACCCTTGTGCACCTGGCTCCCGTTTTGGAGTAACTTCAGACAAGATACCGAGTGATTTGCTGGATTTGGTGGATGGTCTTCATTTTCACACCCTTTGCGAGCAGGGAGCAGATGATTTAGAGACAACTTTGAAAGCAGTAGAAGAGCAATTTGGAGCCTATTTGCATCAGGTCAAATGGCTCAATATGGGGGGCGGACACCACATCACAAGAGAGGACTATGATGTAGATTTGCTGATTTCTGAGATCAAGCGTATCCGAGAAACTTACAATCTTGAAATCTATATCGAGCCTGGTGAAGCCATTGCGCTCAATGCAGGTTATCTAGCAACTGAAGTATTGGATATTGTCGAAAACGGTATGGAAATCTTGGTTTTAGACGCCTCTGCGACCTGCCATATGCCTGATGTACTTGAGATGCCCTATCGTCCACCTTTGAGAAATGGATTTGCCGCTCAGGAAAAAGCCCATACCTATAGACTTTCTTCCAATACCTGTCTGACAGGAGATGTGATTGGTGATTATAGCTTTGAAAATCCAGTTCAAATCGGTGATAGACTTTATTTTGAAGATATGGCTATTTACTCATTTGTCAAAAATAATACCTTTAATGGTATTGGATTGCCAAGTCTCTATCTCATGGATGAGCAGGGTGACTGCAGATTAGTCAAATCTTTTGGTTATCAAGACTTTAAAGGGAGATTATCATGATGGACAGTCCCAAAAAATTAGGCTATCGCATGCCAGCAGAATACGAGCCCCATCATGGTACCCTTATGATATGGCCAACTCGACCAGGTTCATGGCCCTTTCAAGGAAAGGCTGCCAAAAGAGCTTTCAGCCAGATCATTAAGACTATAGCAGAAGGGGAAAGAGTCTATCTTTTGGTTGGCCAAGACTACTTAGCTGAAGCCCAATCTTATCTTGGAGACAAGGTTATTTATCTAGACATTCCCACCAATGATGCCTGGGCGCGTGATACGGGTCCGACCATTCTTATCAATGATGAAGGCCAGAAATTAGCCGTGGATTGGTCTTTCAATGCTTGGGGTGGTGCTGTTGATGGTCTTTATCAAGATTATGAAGATGATAACCAAGTAGCCAGTCGTTTTGCTGAGACCTTGGAAATGCCTGTTTATGATGCCAAGCCTTTTGTACTGGAAGGCGGAGCGATACATAGCGATGGTCAAGGAACCATTCTCGTGACTGAAAGTTGCTTGCTTAGTTCTGGTCGCAATCCTCATCTTAGTAAGGAAGAAATCGAAACCACCTTATTAGAGTGCCTTGGAGCTGAAAAAGTTATCTGGCTTCCTTATGGTATTTATCAGGACGAAACCAATGAACACGTTGACAATGTTGCTGCCTTTGTTGGTCCTGCTGAGCTTGTTTTGGCTTGGACAGACGACAAAAGCGATCCTCAATATGCCATGTCAGCAGCTGATTTAGCGCTTTTAGAAAAGGAAACAGATGCAAAAGGTCGTCAGTTCACCATTCATAAACTTCCAATTCCAGCTCTTCATCAAGTTGTAACCAAAGAGGATTTACCAGGCTACATCTATGAAGAAGGAGAAGAAGAGCGATACGCAGGTGAACGACTAGCAGCTTCCTACGTAAACTTTTATATTGCCAACCAGGCTGTCCTAGTTCCTCAGTTTCAGGATAAAAACGACCAAGTGGCCTTAGATATCCTCAGCAAGTGTTTTCCAGACCGTAAAGTTGTCGGAATACCAGCCAGAGATATTCTTTTAGGTGGTGGCAATATCCACTGTATCACCCAACAAATCCCAGAATAGGAGAAAAAGATGAGAAATGTAAGAGTTGCAGCCATTCAGATGCAATGCGCTAAGGATGTGTCAACAAATATCCAAACCGCAGAGCGTTTAGTACGTCAGGCTGCAGAACAAGGCGCACAAATTATTCTTTTACCCGAATTGTTTGAACGTCCATACTTTTGTCAGGAACGTCAGTATGACTACTACCAGCATGCCCAGTCGGTGACAGACAATACTGCCATTCAGCATTTTAAGGTGATTGCTAAGGAACTACAAGTTGTTTTACCGATCAGTTTCTATGAAAAAGATGGCAATGTCTTGTATAACTCCATTGCCGTTATTGATGCAGATGGGGAAGTGCTGGGTGTTTATCGAAAGACCCACATACCAGATGATCATTACTATCAAGAGAAATTTTACTTTACGCCTGGCAACACAGGTTTCAAGGTCTGGGATACTCGCTATGCCAAGATTGGGATCGGTATCTGTTGGGATCAATGGTTCCCTGAAACAGCGCGCTGTCTTGCATTGAATGGTGCTGAATTGCTCTTTTATCCTACAGCCATCGGTTCAGAGCCGATTTTGGATACAGATAGTTGTGGTCATTGGCAACGTACCATGCAAGGACACGCAGCAGCAAATATTGTTCCAGTCATCGCAGCCAATCGTTATGGATTAGAGGAAGTCGCTCCAAGTGAGGAAAATGGTGGACAGAGTTCCAGTCTTGACTTCTACGGTTCATCCTTTATGACGGATGAAACAGGAGCTATTCTAGAACGAGCTGAAAGACAAGAAGAAGCTGTTCTGTTAGCAACTTATGACCTAGACAAGGGAGCAAGCGAACGCCTAAACTGGGGCTTGTTTCGTGATAGAAGACCCGAAATGTATCAACGTATTACGGACTAGTAGGGGAGAAATAAGAGATTCATTCTGCTAGATTAGTTTTCACTAGCAACTATAAGATACTAGGTCATCTAGCAAGTGGATTTTATATTTTAACCCTCTAAGGCTTTCTCGCGCTTTTTATGCGAGGAGCTTTTCTGTTTAAGCTTTATCAATAAAACATGCTATAATAGTTGCAGAAAGGTTGGTATTTATGGCTTGGATATTGGTTATTGAAGACAATAGTGACATTCAAGAAATCTTGCGAACACTACTTACTGAGGAGCATAAGGTGATTCAAGCCTTTTCTGGTACAGAAGGAATCATGTGTTTCGACCAAGGTGGGATTGACCTCGTTTTGCTCGATATCATGCTTCCTGGGAAAAATGGGGATCAGGTTTTAAAAGCTATCAGGGAACAAAGTCAAACTCCAGTCATTATGCTAACGGCTTTGAGCGATAAGAAGTTAATCAGTCAATACCTCTTAGACGGTGCCAATGATTACATCGTCAAGCCTTTTGATTTGGATGAAGTCTTTGCCAGAGTTACTGTTCAATTACGTCAAAGCGTAGAAAAACAGCCTATGGAAATAGGAAAAACTGAAAATCTGCCACAAAACTTGAAAAATATCCAGTTTGATACAGAAAGTTTTGAAATCAAAAATAGTCAGGAAACGATTCGCCTTGCTAAGAAAGAATGCTTGATTCTCCAAACTCTCCTTAAACACCCTAAGAAAATTTTTACAAAAGAAGAACTTTATGAATTGGTCTGGGAGGAGAGCTACCTACCTGGAGATAATACTCTCAATACGCATTTGAGTAATCTTCGTAAAAAATTAAACCAGCTTGACCCAAATCAAGAATATATTGAAACCATTTGGGGAGTTGGGGTAAGATTAAAAGGAGACAAGCAATGACCTACATGATCATCTTTATCCTACTGGTACTCCTAATTATTTTATCTATTGCATTGATTCGCTACCATCTAGCACTTAAAAACTTGAGTCAACAGATTGAGGACAAGATTCTTACGGGTAGTATGAAAAGAGTAGGGGTTAGCATTTTTTCCAAACATTTTTTACATCTATACCAGCAGATTGAGAATCTATTTCAGGAAGTAGAACAATCTCGGTTGGTTATGAAAAGGGAAAAGCAGACTCTGGATATGGCCATCAGCAATATCGCCCATGATATTCGGACACCTTTGACTATCGCTTCAGGCTACACCCAACAATTGATAAAAACTCCTGAAAACAAAGCAGAAACCTTACAAAAAATAGCCCAGCATCTTGATTTAGTTTCCAAACGTTTGGAGGCTCTCCTAGAATACCGTCGTTTGATGGAAGGAGCTGTCAAACCGAAACTGGAAGAAGTTGATCTTTCAGCTTTTATCACCAAAAAGACTCTGGCTTATTATGATGTTTTTCAGGCGGCAGATATCACGCTTGATTTTAAGGTTGAAGCTGGTTTTAAAATGAGGACTGATGAAGACTTGCTGGATAGAATTTTACAAAATCTGCTTGGAAATGTCCTCAAGCATGGCAAGGAAGAAGCGCGGCTATCTTTGAGAAAGGAAAAGGAACAGCCTGTGTTAGAGATTGCAAACCTTGTTAAACAGCCCATCAAAAAAATAGAAAATCTCAGCAATCGTTTTTATTCTGAAAATCTATCTGATACGGAAGAATCCTCTGGTTTAGGCCTTTATATCACTGAGGAATTATGCCATCTTCTCGGTGCAGAGATGAAACTAGGCACAGATGGACAGTGGTTGTCGGTTTTTATTTACTTTTAACGAAATAAACCTCCTCTGTAGGCTAGAGGAGGTCTTTTTTATAGACTTTTCTTTTTAAAAACTGCCAATCCACTTAGATTAAAGATTACAATAACAGCTAAAGTAACTATAAGTGTGTAGAAAATGGATTCACTATTAGCAGTCATAGCATAGAAAAACTGCAATGATAAATATGGCAAAATTTTGATAGTTGGAAAAATGATCATTGGCATAGATAGTAAGATAGAGCTGACCAAATAACCAATAAATACCGCAATATAAGAATGACTAACATAGAGGATGAAGGAAACAATGGAAAGCCAAGCAAGGAGGCAAAGAAATTGAAGGAAAATGGTTACCAGTAGATTGCCAATAAAGCCATCAGGCATAGTTCCAAATCCATTTAAGATTGTTGCTGGAATAAAGGCAATCACAAGGCTGATGATGACTTGTAAAAGTGCAATAGAAGCCAATACAAAGGCTTTGGCAAGGAAAAACTCGGTACGAGAAACACCCACTGTTAAATTATTTTTATAGAGTTTGCCGATTAAATCAACTCCAAGAACGAGGCAGGCTAGGACTATGCATAGAAAAACGAGGTTTGAACCTTGACTAGATGCGTTGATCAGGGATTGTACACCGTCCCAACCATGGGTTGGAATTTCTGGTTCTTCTGTCTGGATTGCCATTAGATGGCCAGTAGCTCCAAAAACAGCCCCCATTAACATGATTACAAAGAGAATGAACTCTGTAATCCAGAATCCTTTGGAACGGAAAAGACGGTAAAAGTCTGCTTGAATGGTATGTATCATGATTTTCCTCCTATTCGACCAATTGAGTGAAGTATTCTTCTAGGTTTTGACGGGCATAGTAAATCTCGTCAATGGCAACATCTGCCAAGGTTAATTCCTTAAGAATCTGCTTGACATCTTGTTCCTGACCAAAGATGTGGATTTCATTCTCAGGATTGACAACCTTGAACTGGAGCTGGATTTGTTCTTTCAATACTTGGCAAGCTTTCTCTTTATCAGCTGTCTTAAGAACAATATAATCCTCACTTAGTGTTTCAAATTCAGCTTTGCTGATTTCACGGATAATCTTGCCTTGATCTAAAATACCAAAACGATTGGCTAAAAGATAGAGTTCTGACAAGATATGGCTAGAGATAAGAATGGTGATTCCTTTTTCTTGATTGAGCCGTTGAATCATCAGACGAAATTCTTTGATACCGATTGGGTCGAGACCGTTGATAGGTTCATCTAAGATTAGGAAGTCTGGTTTAGATAGAAGGGCAATGGCGATACCAAGTCTTTGTTTCATTCCTAGCGAGAAATCACGAAAGACTTTTTTACCTGTATCTGACAAACCTACATAGTCCAGCGTTTCTCGAATGACTTGATCAGCATTTGGAATATGACGAATCATACAGTAATATTTCAGGTTTTGATAGGCTGTTAAGTGATTATGAGCTACAGGTGATTCTATCACTGAACCTACTCGAGATAGAGCCTTGGTCCACTCATTTTCCGATTGACTAGAAAAGAGGGAAACAGTTCCTTTATCTGCAAACAGTAGTTGCGTAATGATTTTTATTAAGGTAGTCTTCCCAGCTCCATTCTTCCCAATAAGTCCATAAATATCTCCCTCTCTTATCTTTAGATGAAGATCCTGAAGGATAGCTTGTTTGTCAAAGTTTTTGGACAATCCATGAATGTCAAGTACTGTTTTCATGATTCTCTCCTTTTGATTTATTTTGATAACTCTAGTATAAAGCATAGAAATCAAAGAAAGCTCAAGCATTTCTAAAGAGTTTCTAAAGTTTTAGGAATTCTTAAATATCAAAACCCAGTTGACATGAACTGGGCTTCTTTACTATAAAATATATTTTTCAATCGCACTCGCAACGCCGTCTTCTTCGTTGCTGGCTGTAACATCATCAGCTAGGGATTTGACATAATCGCTGGCATTTCCCATAGCAATCCCAAGTCCTGCAAACTGGAGCATTTCGATATCGTTATTAGCATCGCCCATAGCCATAATTTCTGAAGGCTCAATATTCAAAATATCAGCTAGTCGAGAAAGAGCAGTAGCCTTTGTCGTTCCAAGTGGCATGGCTTCATAGATAACAGGCTGCGAACGAACTCCGCTAAATCGTTGACAGAGTTCCTCAGCAAAACGCTGCTCAAAATCATCTGTTTGCTCTTTTGTTCCCAAAAACATTCCTTGGAACATACGAAACTTGCCACTAGTCGCTTCCTCAAGGGAAATTTCAGTCAGGTCTGAAAAGACTAGTTTGGCATCATTTTGAATGATTTCATTAGGCTTACCACCGAGGACAAAATAATGTTCCTCATCAAAAAGAGTCAACTGAACCTCACTCTTTTCAGCTAGTTTAAAAAGGTAGTCAATGTCAGCAGGACTGAGTTCTTGCCAATCAACCAAACTCCAATCACTGGTCTGGTGAGTTGAACAACCATTGTTAACAATCACATACTCATTCTGGAGATCAAGTCCCAATTTTTTATAGTAGGGGAGGACACCGAAAAGCGGGCGGCCCGTACAGAGAACCAGTTTGACACCTTTTTCAATAGCTTGGTGAATAGCAGTGATGTGGGCTTGTGGGATTTCCTTGGCTTCATTGAGGAGGGTGCCGTCCATATCCAAGGCTAGCAGTTTAATCATAAGACTTCCTTCTTTATCTTTTGGTATTATTATAGCATATAGACTATGAAATGTCTGACAGAATAGTAACATTCGACTTTCTTTTTCTTGAAAAAGAAAATAAAATCTTATATAATATGTACACTTAATATTTAAGGAGAAATAATGTCAAAGTATCACTTTAATTCAATTTACAAAAATGATGAAACAGAGTCTACAGGTCTTCTTTTCATCAAAGTCTACAACAAGTGGGAAAGCAATTTGAAAAGAGTCTTGAAATCAGTTGGCCTCACTTTGCCCCAATTTATCGTTTTAACTTCGCTCTTGTTTTTGTCTAATAGAGAGGAATATGTAACGCAAGTTGATATCGCTCGGTTCACTGGTATGGATGTCATGACGGTTTCCCAGATTGTTAGACTACTGGAGAAGAAAGACTACATTAGACGCGATCAACACCCAAAGGATAGTCGGGCAAAACTTGTCTCAGTGACGAATTCTGGTGCGGAGAAGGTCAATCAAGCTTTACCTTTAGTAGAAGGTGTTGATGAAGAATTTTTTGAAAAACTATCTAACGATAGAGAAGTTTTTAATCGCTTTTTAGTAGAGTTGGAGGATAAAAATGCCTAGATATTGGGTCGGAGTTGTTTCAAAGAACCATGTTTTAAGAGGAGTTGAGGGAAATTTTTGTCAGGTCTGTCATGGAAAGGGCGGCCCCTTAAATCGTATGAAAAAAGGTGACTATCTTTTATACTATAGTCCAAAATACGATATGAATGGTCAAGATAAGTTACAGGTTTTTGTGGCCGTAGGTAAAATTATAGATGACAAAGCCTATCAAGTAGAGCAATTTGAAGGATTCTTTCCCTTTAGACGAAATGTCGAGTATTATCTACCAGTCCAAGATTGTTCCATAGAAATAGCCAGACAACATCCTGAATGGAGAGACTATACTTCTCGACTTCGTTATGGACATTTTGAAGTTTCCAAAGACTTTTTCCTCCTTATTTTTCAACATATGAAAGTGGATGATGAAGTATGATTGATTTGCTAGTTAAATGATTGTCAACTAGAATTTTGGATTTGGACTGTGAAGCGAACTTTGCTATAATAGAGTAAGAAACTTTGATAAAGCAAACGAGGCAGAGATGAAATTACTTTATACTGATATTCGGACTTCTTTGACAGAAATTCTAACTAGAGAGTCGGAGGAGCTAGTTGCTGCTGGCAAGCGAGTCTTCTACATCGCCCCCAACTCTCTTTCATTTGAAAAGGAACGCGCCGTGCTGGAATGCTTGTCCCAGCAGGCTTCTTTTGCGATTACCGTCACGCGCTTTGCTCAGATGGCTCGTTATCTGGTCTTGAATGACTTGCCTGCTAAAACCAGTCTTGATGATATCGGTCTTGGGATGGCCTTTTATAAGTGCCTTGCGGAACTCGATCCTAAGGACTTACGTGTTTATGGTGCGATTAAGCAAGATCCTCAGTTTATCCAGCAGTTGATTGAGCTGTATCACGAGATGACGACTGCTCAGATGAGTTTTTTAGACTTGGAAAGTTTGACGGATGAGGACAAGCGAGCAGACTTGCTCTTGATTTTTGAGAAAGTAACGGCCTATCTCAATCAAGGGAAGTTAGCTCAGGGAAGTCAGTTGTCGCATTTGATTGAGGCTATTGAGAATGACAAGGTAAGTAGTGATTTTACTCAAATTGCCTTGGTTATTGATGGATTTACCCGTTTTTCTGCTGAGGAAGAGCGAATTGTGGACCTACTTCATGGCAAGGGTGTTGAGATTGTCATTGGTGCTTATGCTAGTAAGAAAGCCTATACCAGTCCTTTTAGCGAGGGCAATCTATACCAAGCCAGTGTGGAGTTTCTCCATCATCTAGCCTCTAAATACCAAACGTCTGCTCTGGATTGTTCTCAAACTCATGAGCAGATGGATAGTTTTGGCAAGGCCTCTCGTTTACTGGAGTCTTCTTATGACTTTTCAGAACTCGCTTTGGATGTTGATGAGAAAGACCGTGAAAACTTACAAATCTGGTCTTGTTTGACGCAAAAGGAGGAGTTGGAGCTAGTAGCCCGTAGCATCCGTCAGAAATTGCATGAGAACTCAGACCTGAGCTACAAGAATTTTCGTATTCTATTGGGGGATGTAGTTTCTTATCAATTATCTCTAAAAACTATTTTTGACCAGTATCAGATTCCTTTCTATCTAGGCAAAAACGAATCCATGGCCCACCACCCTTTGACACAGTTTGTCGAGTCTATTTTGGCTTTAAAACGCTACCGTTTCCGTCAGGAGGATTTGATAAACCTTCTTAGAACAGGTTTGTATACCGACCTTAGTCAGTCAGATATTGACGCATTTGAGCAATATATCCGCTATCTTGGTATCAATGGCTTGCCAGCCTTTCAGCAAACCTTCACAAAATCCCATCATGGAAAATTTGATTTAGTTCGTTTGAATACTCTTCGTCTGCGTATTTTAGCCCCTCTTGAAACCCTATTTGCCAGCCGAAAGCAGAAGGCTGAAAATCTCTTGCAAAAGTGGAAGGTCTTTCTAAAAGAAGGAGCGGTGACCAAGCAGTTGCAAGATTTGACAGCCACTATGGAAACTCTTGAACAGGAAAGACAAGCTGAAGTTTGGAAGGCATTCTGTCATGTTTTAGAACAATTTGCGACTGTTTTTGCTGGTTCACAAGTTAGTCTGGAGGACTTCCTAGCCTTGCTTCATTCTGGGATGAGTCTATCTCAGTACCGTACCATTCCAGCGACAGTGGACACCGTTCTGGTGCAGAGTTACGATTTGATTGCACCACTGACTGCTGACTTTGTCTATGCCATTGGGCTGACTCAAGACAATTTACCAAAAATCGCGCAAAATACTAGCCTTTTGACAGATGAAGAAAGACAAAGCTTAAACCAAGCGACTGAAGAGGAAGCGCAATTGCTGATTGCCAGCAGTGAAAATCTCAAGAAAAATCGCTATACTATGATTTCCTTGGTCAATTCTGCACGTAAGCAGTTGGTTTTGTCAGCTCCAAGCCTTTTTAATGAGAGTGAAAGCAAGGAGTCAACCTATCTTCAGGAGCTAGTCCATTTTGGATTTAGTCGGAAAGAGAAGAGGATGAATCACAAAGGGATGTCTAAGGAAGATATGGGGTCCTATCACAGTCTTTTGTCCAGTCTGGTTACCTATCACCAGCAGGGCGAGATGAGTGAGACTGAGCAAGATTTGACCTTTGTCAAGGTTCTGGCGCGTGTGATGGGTAAAAAACTAGAACAGCAAGGTCTGGAAAATCCAGCCCTCCCAATCAGTCCAAGCAGTAAGCAGTTGACCAAGGATACCTTACAGGCTCTCTATCCAGCTGACAAGGAATTTTACCTGTCTACGTCTGGTTTGACGGAGTTTTACCGAAACCAATACAGTTATTTCCTCCGCTACGTTTTAGGCTTGCAAGAGGAATTACGTCTACGTCCTGATGCCCGCAGTCACGGAAATTTCTTGCACCGCATTTTTGAACGTGCCTTGCAGTTATCTGATGAAGACTCCTTTGACAAACATCTAGAACAAGCTATCCAAGAAACCAGTCAAGAACGCGAATTTGAAGCCATTTATCAAGAAAGTTTGGAAGCCCAGTTTACCAAGGAAGTTTTGCTTGATGTTGCACGGACGACTGGACATATTCTCCGACACAACCCAGCCATCGAAACCATCAAAGAGGAAGCGAATTTTGGCGGCAAAGACCAAGCCTTTATTCAATTGGACAATGGTCGCAGTGTCTTTGTACGAGGCAAGGTTGACCGCATTGACCGATTGAAAGCTGATGGAGCGATAGGAGTAGTAGACTACAAATCTAGTCTGACTCAGTTCCAGTTTCCTCATTTCTTTAATGGGCTCAATTCCCAGTTACCAACCTATCTAGCTGCCTTAAAAAGAGAAGGGGAGCAGAACTTTTTTGGTGCCATGTACTTGGAAATGGTTGAACCTGTTCAATCTCTGATGGCTGTTAAAAGTCTGGCAGGTGCAGTAGTAGAAGCTAGCAAGTCAATGAAATACCAAGGCCTCTTTTTAGAAAAAGAAAGCAGTCATTTGGGCGAATTTTACAATAAAAACAAGGCCAACCAGCTGACAGATGAGGAATTCCAGCTCCTACTGGACTACAATGCCCAACTTTATAAAAAAGCGGCTGAGAAGATTTTAGCAGGTCAGTTCGCCATTAACCCTTATACTGAAAATGGCAGAAGTATTGCACCGTATGTTCAGCAACATCAAGCCATCACAGGATTTGAAGCCAATTACCACTTGGGCCAAGCCCGTTTCCTAGAGAAGTTGGACTTGGCTGATGGCAAGCGTTTGGTCGGAGAAAAACTCAAGCAAGCCTGGTTTGAAAAAATAAGAGAGGAGTTGAATCGATGAAGCCTATTCCCTTTTTAACTGAGGAGGAGATTCAAAAACTGCAAGAAGTAGAAGCAAATTCGAGCAAGGAACAAAAGAAAACTGCCGAGCAAATCGAAGCCATCTACACTTCTGGTCAAAATATCCTTGTCTCAGCGTCGGCTGGTTCTGGTAAAACCTTTGTCATGGCAGAGCGCATTCTAGATCAATTAGCGCGTGGAGTGGAAATCAGTCAACTCTTTATCTCAACCTTTACCGTTAAGGCTGCCACAGAGCTTAAAGAACGTTTGGAAAAAAAAATCAGCCAACAAATCCAAGAAAGTAGCGATGTTGACCTCAAACAACACTTGGGTCGCCAGTTGGCAGACCTACCCAACGCTGCCATCGGTACCATGGACTCATTTACACAAAAGTTCCTTAGCAAACACGGTTATCTACTTGATGTTGCTCCTAATTTCCGTATTTTACAAAACCAGAGCGAGCAACTCCTTCTAAAAAACGAAGTCTTTCACGAGGTCTTTGAAGCCCATTACCAAGGTAAACAGAAAAAGACCTTTAGTCATTTGCTGAAAAACTTTGCTGGACGTGGAAAAGATGAAAGAGGTCTGCGCCAGCAGGTCTATAAAATCTATGATTTCCTCCAATCTACCAGCAATCCTCAGAAATGGCTGAGAGAATCTTTCCTCGAAGGCTTTGAAAAAGCTGATTTTACCAGTGAAAAAGACAAACTGACCCAACAAATCCAGCAAACCCTTTGGGACTTGGAAAGTTTCTTCCGTTACCATTTGGATAATGATGCCAAGGAGTTTCCAAAGGCTGCTTATCTAGAAAATGTTCAGTTGATTTTAGATGAAATTGGCTCCTTAAATCAGGAGTCCGATAGTCAGGCTTATCAAGCAGTGCTTGCGCGTGTTGTCGCCATTTCGAAAGAGAAAAACGGTCGAGCTCTGACTAATGCCAGTCGTAAGGCTGATTTGAAGCCACTGGCCGATGCCTACAACGAAGAGAGAAAGACCCAGTTTGCTAAACTAGGACAACTGTCAGACCAGATAACCATTCTCGACTATCAAGAACGTTATCATGGAGATACCTGGGAACTAGCTAAGACTTGCCAAACCTTCATGAGTGATTTTGTGGAGGCTTATCGTGAACGTAAGCGTCAGGAAAACGCCTTTGAATTCGCTGATATCAGCCATTACACCATTGAGATTTTAGAGAATTTCCCGCAAGTTCGTGAGGCTTATCAGGAGCGCTTCCATGAAGTCATGGTCGATGAGTATCAGGATACCAACCATATTCAAGAACGGATGTTGGAATTGCTGTCTAATGGTCACAATCGCTTTATGGTGGGGGATATCAAGCAGTCCATCTATCGTTTCCGTCAGGCAGATCCGCAGATTTTCAATGAGAAATTCCAACGCTATGCGCAAGATTTCCAAGAAGGAAAGCTCATTCTCCTCAAGGAAAATTTCCGTAGCAGTTCAGAAGTTCTGTCAGCAACCAATGATGTTTTTGAACGCCTTATGGACCAAGAGGTCGGCGAAATCAACTATGACAGCATGCACCAACTTGTTTTTGCCAATACCAAGCTGACTCCCAATCCAGACAACAAGGCAGAATTTCTCATCTACGACAAGGACGATACAGGTGAGGAAGAAGAGAGTCAAACAGAAACGAAACTAACAGGCGAAATGCGCCTGGTTATCAAGGAGATTCTGAAACTTCATCAGGAAAAAGGTGTTGCCTTTAAAGAAATTGCCCTTCTGACCTCCAGTCGCAGTCGTAATGACCAGATTCTCCTCGCCCTGTCTGAGTACGGGATTCCTGTTAAAACAGACGGTGAGCAAAACAATTATCTCCAATCCCTAGAAGTGCAAGTCATGCTAGACACCCTTCGTGTCATTCATAATCCTCTTCAAGACTATGCCTTGGTTGCCCTTATGAAGTCTCCAATGTTTGGTTTTGACGAGGATGAGTTAGCACGTTTGTCTCTTCAGAAAGCAGAGTATAAAATCCAAGAAAATCTCTATGAAAAACTGGTCAATGCACAAAAAATGGGAACAAGCCAGAAAAAATTGATCCACTCAGCACTAGCTGAAAAACTAAATCAATTCATGGATATCTTGGCTTCTTGGCGCTTGTATGCCAAAAACCACTCCCTCTATGACCTGATTTGGAAGATTTATAATGACCGTTTTTACTACGATTATGTTGGAGCTTTGCCAAATGGTCCTGCTAGACAGGCCAATCTCTATGCCCTAGCACTGCGTGCTGACCAGTTTGAAAAGAGCAATTTCAAGGGCTTGTCTCGTTTTATCCGTATGATTGACCAAGTTTTAGAAGCCCAGCACGATCTTGCAAGCGTGGCAGTTGCACCGCCTAAGGATGCTGTAGAACTCATGACCATTCACAAGAGTAAGGGGCTGGAGTTTCCTTACGTCTTTATCCTCAATATGGATCAGGATTTTAACAAGCAAGACAGCATGTCAGAAGTCATTCTCAGCCGTAAAAATGGACTAGGTGTCAAATACATTGCCAAGATGGAGACAGGAGCAGTGGAAGCTCACTATCCTAAAACCATCAAACTCTCCATTCCTAGCCTAACTTATATACAGAATGAAGAGGAATTACAGCTGGCAAGCTATTCAGAGCAGATGCGTCTGCTGTATGTTGCCATGACGAGGGCTGAGAAAAAGCTCTATCTTGTCGGCAAGGGTTCTCGTGAAAAGCTGGAATCCAAGGAATACCCAGCAGCTAAAAATGGGAAACTAAATAGTAAAACAAGACTACAAGCAAGGAATTTCCAAGATTGGATGTGGGCTATCAGTAAAGTATTTACCAAGGATAATCTCAACTTTAGCTATCGTTTTGTTGGTGAAGATCAGCTGACTAGAGAAGCTATTGGTCAGTTGGAAAACAAGAGCCCTCTCCAAGATAGCTCCCAAGCAGACAATCGTCAGTCAGAAACCATCAAAGACGCCCTTCAAATGCTAAAAGAGGTGGAAGTCTATAATACTCTTCACCGCGCAGCTATTGAATTGCCAAGTGTTCAAACCCCAAGTCAAATCAAGAAATTCTACGAACCTGTTATGGATATGGAGGGTGTTGAGATTGCAGGTCAAGGCCAGTCAGTAGACAAGAAAATCAACTTTGATTTGCCAGATTTTTCAACCAAAGAAAAGGTAACAGGAGCTGAGATTGGTAGTGCTACCCACGAACTGATGCAGAGAATTGACCTCAGTCAGCGACCAACCCTTGCTAGCCTGACAGAAACTCTCAAACAAGTTCAAACCAGCCCAGGTGTCAGGGACAAGATCAATCTTTCGAAAATTCTTGCATTCTTTGACACAGCTCTCGGTCAGGAAATTCTTGCTAATACCGACCATCTCTATCGCGAGCAACCTTTCTCCATGCTCAAACGAGACCAAAAGAGTCAGGAAGACTTTGTTGTCCGTGGTATCC